>QHXH01000607.1 GCA_003222855.1 Acidobacteriota bacterium | reverse complement strand
ACGGCGGGTTGAACAGTTTGCTGACTGCCTTGTGATGTTCTGATAGATCAGAAACCATGGCGCGACTTCCAAAGCGGACGGTGTCAGAACCGCGAGCGGTAGCGACCGGATCATAGATCGACTAAGAGCTCAAAATTTTTTTCCAACTGTGAATGGCTGATCCGGTCGCTACCGCTCGCGGTTCTGACACGGGACCTTTACTTCACCAACGCAATCCTATCGATAACCACGCGGGCGACCGTGGGAATAATCTCTCGATCGTTTGCATGATCGATGGTAAACGTCACCAGCACAAATTTCGCGCCGTTTGGCAGCTCGACGTATGCTGCATCATGACGCGTAGTACTGGTCCAGCCGGCTTTTGACCAAAGCTTTGCGCCTGTTCCCGGCAAAGCGATGCCGGTAAAACCATGACCTTGATCGTCGTTGTCTTTCGACGTACCGGCAAAGTCTCGCTTCAGCAGCGCCATCATCTGCGCGCTGCGTGCCGGGTTCACTGCCCGGCCGGTCACGATCTCAGCAAGCAGGCGCGCCGTGGCGTCGGTTGTCAGCTTGTTTCGGTTGTCGCCATTTGGCCCTCGTGATACTCGTTCGCGGCCGTACGCGTCCTCGCAAAAAGTTTTTTGATTGACATTAATGTTCGTAAAGCCGAGCGACGCGTAATATCGATTCACTGCATTCCGTTTGTATTGCCACTCTTCCATCTCTTTCGGCGGCAATTCGAACCCTCCGGTCGTTTGGGTCAGCACATCGACCACATACTGCGTAGCTTCATTCGATGAGTCGACAATCATGTCATGAACAGAGCGCTTCAATTCATCCGTCTCCTGAATTTTTTTGTCTTCCAGCCAGCGATGCACGGCGACAAGATAAAAGAGCTTAAC
The DNA here is from genome assembly GCA_003222855.1 of Acidobacteriota bacterium. Taxonomy (GTDB): domain Bacteria; phylum Acidobacteriota; class Blastocatellia; order Pyrinomonadales; family Pyrinomonadaceae; genus UBA11740. Next base: position 1,617 of record QHXH01000607.1, on the reverse strand, counting down.
AACGCTCGCCGGATAAACGCGTTCGTTGCCGCGAAAGCTTGCCGCGACCGGATGCTGCGGATCGCGCAGATCGATCAGGGTGATCGAGAGCTGCGCTTCTGTTAGCTTCTTGTCCGCGAATTTCGTCAGCGCGGCATGCGCCGCCTCGTTGACGACATCCTGGAGGGAAGCGGCGCGCGAGTAAACTACTGCTGCCGGCGAATTTCGTTGCTGACCTAGTATTGAGGGCGCTGAGGCCGCCGATATCGATAGCGCCGCGATAATAATCGCCGAGAGAACAAACCTATGTTTCATTCACACTCCTCTTTTGCCGCGTCAAGATCCAATAGACGGGCAGCCCAAGCAGGATAAAGATTAGACTTGCCAGCGGCGGCGCCTTTATAGATTCCGCCAGTGCGGAGACTGGATGACCTGCCAGGAACAATCCTATCGTAGCGCTCATGTCTGATCTCGCATCCCAAACTATTCGACCCAACAGCCAGGTCGTTACCGCTAGATACACGATCGGCACGAACGGATATCCCCAGGTGCGATACGGCCGGTGCGCGTCGGGCAGGCGCCGGCGAAAGATGAAAATTGACCCGGCGACGAAGGCATAAAAGAGCGTCAGCGCAAAAACCGCTGCATCCGTTAATTGGTCATAAGAACCAGACAGCGCCAGTACGCTCGACCAAACACCGAGCACGACCAGTGATCGAATCGGCACGTGTGTGTGGGGCGAAACTTTTGAAAGGCCTTTGAAGAACAGCCGGTCGCGCGCCATCGCGTATGGCACGCGTGAAGTAGCGAGGATCGAAGCGTGCAGCGCGCCAAATGAAGATGTCATCATGGCGGCGGCCATGAGCGTAAGAGCAATTGCGCCCAGCAAACGCCTGACGACCTCTGCGGCCACGGACAGTGACGCAGGCACGCTCGCGACTTCTGTAGGAGTGAGTACGTGGTAGTATCCGAGGTTCACCAGCAAATAAAGTCCCATCACCAAAAACATGCTGATGATTAGACCGAGCGGCAGATTGCGTTCCGGGTTTTTTACTTCGCCCGCCAGGAAGGTGATGTTGTTCCAACCGTCATACGCCCACAGCGCGCCTAACATCGCGGCGGCGAATCCCGCCAGGCCTCCCGTCGTGATCGCTACGCCCTCGCAGCTCCCGCCGACATTCGCCTGGGATAAATGCGACCAATCGCCGCCGCTATAGAAAAACGCACCCAAGCCGACCGCGATCAAAAGCAGGACTTTGATAGAAGTAAGGAAGGTCGCCACCCCGCCACTGACGGTTACGGCCGCGCAGTTGATAAGAACAGTCAACGCAATGGCGCCGAGCGCAACGAGTTGCAGACGCCCGAACGGAATGTTTAGGTATGGAAGAGTAAAAAAGGTTTGATTCAGCGCGCCCTTCAACAGCGCGTTAAGAAAGATCGCGAAGCCGACCGCAAGGGCCGCGGCCGAGGCGCTGCGCGCAATCGCAAACTGCGTCCAACCATAGATGAATCCCCACGGACGACCATACGCGTCGCGCATGATGCAATATTCTCCGGCGGGGCGCGGCATCATTGCCAGGAGTTCCGCGTAAGTGAGTGCGCCCGCGAGTGAGAGCAATCCCGCGACTAACCAAACCG
>QHXH01000606.1 GCA_003222855.1 Acidobacteriota bacterium | reverse complement strand
TGAGGTCTGATCCAACCTGCGGCGACTCCGCGCATGATCTCGCTGGTCCAGGCGGCGACTTTTTCACCTTCGCCCCACATGTGGCCCAGGTTCAGGCCGAACACGCCCTTGTTGCGATTCATTAACCCGATCGGATTAAAGCGCGGCATCGAAAGGATCGCTTTTAGCGCGCGAATCTTTCCTTTAATACCCGAAGCCGACGCGACTGACATTCCGAAGACTCCCATGCGACCAGTTGTGCGCAGCGCCTGATAACTTTTCTTCCAGCTTGGGCCACCGAGCGGATCGATCACCAGCTCGACGCCGCGACCATTCGTGAGATCTTTTAGCACCGGCAACCAATCCTGAGTGCGGTAATCGATTGCGTGATCCAAACCGCGCGCCCGCAGGAATTCGTGTTTGCCCGTGCTTGCGGTGCCAAACGTCTTTGCGCCGATGTGCTTCGCAATATCCAGCGCGGCCAGGCCGACACCGCCGCCGGCATTGTGAATCAGGACCGCCTCATCTTTTTTCAGGCCGCCCATCGCGACGAGCAGCGCCCAGGCGGTCAGATAGTTCACCGGAATCGCGGCGGCTTGTTCGAAAGTAAGCTCATCAGGTTTTGCAAAAACTTGAGTGGCGGGAACAGCAACTAACTCCGCCTGACCGCCAAATCGCGTCATTGCGATCACAGCTTTATCGATCAGGTTTCGATCCACGTCATCACCAACTGCTTCGACGATTCCGGAAACCTCATAACCCATCACGCAGGGTTTCGGTGGACCATCGGGATACAAGCCCTGGCGCGCGAGAATATCTGCAAAGTTCAAACCGGCAGCTCTCACGCGGACCAGAACCTGCCCGGTTGCCGGGCGAGGATCGGGACGCTCTTCGACCTTCATCACAGAAACGTTGCCGTTAGACGTGGTTACGATTGCTCTCATGGGTTCATTGTGGCACAGACTTCAGTCTGTGATGTCGTAATAACGTGGCGCAGACTTCAAGTCTGTGAGGTCGTAATAACAAAGGCGCAGAAGATACGGCTCCTCTGCGCCTGAAAGAGTGATAGGTGGAAACTGATGCGCTTAGCTGCGCGCGAGCTCACCGACTAAAGTCTATGCTGCCTACTACGCTTGTTCCGCCGTTTTGGTCTGCGGCTTGTTGGGTTGTGGCACGACGCGCAGATAAGGCTTCAAGGTCTTCCAACCGCCGGGAAACTTTTCTTTGGCGGCCTCGTCGCTGAGCGAAGGAACTATGATCACATCATCGCCCTCTTTCCAGTTCACCGGGGTCGCAACGCTGTAGTTCGCGGTCAATTGCAGCGAGTCGATCACGCGGAGAATCTCGTCAAAGTTGCGGCCGGTGCTGGCCGGATAAGTAATCATCAGCTTCACCTTTTTGTCCGGGCCGATGATGAAAACTGAACGGACAGTGAACACGTCGCTAACCTCAGGATGAATCATGTCGTAAAGCTCAGCGACTTTGTGATCCGGATCGGCGATCACCGGAAAATTCAGAGCCGAGCCTTGGGTCTCGCGAATATCTTCGGCCCAACGCTTGTGTGAATCGGTCGGGTCGACGCTCAATCCGATCACCTTTACATTGCGCCGATCGAATTCGGGTTTGAGCCGCGCGCACTCACCGAGTTCAGTCGTGCAGACTGGCGTGAAATCCTTGGGGTGTGAAAATAAGACGCCCCAACTGTTTCCCAGCCATTCGTGAAAATTGATCGGACCTTCCGTGGTTTCGGCCGTAAAATTCGGCGCGATGTCTCCTAAACGTAATGCCATGATGCTTACTCCTTTTCCTTGAAAGTCGACCAGGCCAGCCCTCTCTCCGGGCTGCAGTCGAATTGATGTTCGATTGTGTTTGCGACTTGGCGAGTTTCTAACCAAATACGAGGCAAGTCAAGGTAAAATGGAAACTGCTTAACATCAAGGCGAACGCAGGCGGTGATCATGTCCGGTCTTCACTCAATCAATTAAGTTGCGAGCCGCGATTCTATCCGGTGACCTACGCAACGCGTAGACTAAGATCATTT
>QHXH01000605.1 GCA_003222855.1 Acidobacteriota bacterium | reverse complement strand
GGAATTCGTTTTGGGCGGGCGCTACGCCTGGTCCAATTCTTTCGGCTGGGAGACCGAGCGCGATATTGAGATTGCGCGGCGGGTCCTGTGCGAAAGCGCATTGGAAGGCTTTGCGGATCGTCTGATGAATGAATTGTCCGGCGGCGAGCGCCAGCGCGTGATTCTGGCGCGCGCTCTGGCGACCGAAGCCAAAATCTTTTTGCTGGACGAGCCGACCGCGAACCTCGATCTCGCGCATCAGGCAACGATGCTCGCGCTCGTGCGCTCGCGTTGCGACCAAGGCGATACCGCTGCCGTGGTCGTGACGCATGATGTCAATCTTGCTTCCGAGTTCGCCGATCGAGTAGTGCTCATGAAAGAGGGAAGGACAATCGCGATGGGCTCGCCTCAGGAAGCTCTCACGCCTGAGCTGCTGAGAAAAATTTTTGATCTACAGGTTCTTGTCGACATGCATCCGATCTCGGGTGCGCCGCGAATAACGCCGGTGCATGATTGGCGCCGGTAACAATCAACGTTGAGCGACGAAGCAGGGAAGACGGTGCAAAGCCGCCACTGCCCGCGCAACTGTAAGCGATGACGACGTTTCCGCATTAGCCACTGCGCACAGCGTGGGAAGGCAGAGAGCGTTGGCGATCCCAAAGATCACGTCGCGAGTCAGGAAACCTGGCGCCGCTCACTTTTCAGCTCGCACTGCGACGGGCAGGAGAAGCTAAATGAAAACTAATACGAATCACGCGAGAATGATCGCGGCAGGCTTTGCGATTTTTTTGTTTGTCTTTACGGGCCCTCTCAAAATATTTGGCCAGGCCCGTGCTTCCGTTACCGGCCATGTGACTGATGATCATGGCGCGCTCGTAAAAGCAGCGGAGCTGCAGCTGCGCTCTCGTTCCGGAGTTCAATTGTTCGCAAGCACTGACGACACCGGCACGTATCAATTCAACAGTGTCGCTTCGGGTGATTACGTGCTCGAAGTGAAGGCGAAGGGTTTTGCAAACTTCACCTCGAAAGAGTTGCACCTTGGACGCGGACAATCACTGAGCAATGACGTTCAGCTTTCAGTCGAGACGGTCAGCGAAAGCGTCGTGATCGTCGCTACCGGCACACCTCAAAGGGTGGATGAAGTTGCGAAAGCAGTCACGGTTCTGGAAAACAGCGAAATCGAAGCCAAACACAAGATTTCCCTCGCGGAAGCGCTGCGGGGAACACCAGGCCTGCGGGTGCAGCAGCAGGGTTCGCCGGGCACGATCACCTCCTTGCGTATTCGTGGACAGCGAAACTTCGACACGTCGATTCTTCTTGATGGATTGCGCGTTCGCGATTCAGCCGACATTAATGGCTCCGCGCTTCCGTTCATCACCGACCTGACGGCGAATGATCTTGATCGCGTCGAGATACTGCGTGGATCCGGCTCTTCTATTTACGGAACAAATGCGATCGGCGGAGTGATTAACCTGGTGCCGAAAACAGCGAGCGTCGAGCGCCACTTTGAAGCAGGCTTTGAGGGGGGAAATCTGGCGACATTTCGCGAACGATTGCAAGGTGCGGGGGGCATCAAACGACACGCCGGATTCAGTTTTGGCGTAACCCGGCTTGATGTGCGTCACGGGATTGATGGAAATGATCAGTATGGCGTCACCGCGGGCGCGGGCCGATTTCAATTTGCGGCCACGCCGGCGATCGACATTGCCGCGAACTTTTACGGCACAACGTCGAACGCGATTACCAACAACAGCCCGCAAGCACTGCCGGCCGCCACCACTTCGTCCGAGAAGTTTCCCCGCGCGATTGAAGGCGTGACGTTTCGTCCGGACTTCAACAATCCGGATCAGGGCCGTCGCAATTCGATCCTGGTAGGCTCAGTCAGACTTACTCAGCGGGTCAATGAAAATGTCTCTTACACTCTGGCCTATCAGAAGGTCTCGACGCGAAGGCGAAATTACAATGGACCAAAGTTGGATCCGCGCTTCGCGTTTCTTTCGCCCTTCGGCGACTTCGCCTTCAATAGCATCAATAACGGCGGCACAGACACGCTGGACGCGCGCGCGAACGTTCGCCTGGGCAGGTCAAATCTGGTTACTGCGGGATTTGACTTTGAGAACGAGACGCTTTTTCAGCAGTTTATCTCGGCTTTTGGAGCGCCTGCCGGGACCACGGACCGGCAACGGACATTCGCGTTTTTCGGCCAGGACCAGATTATTCTTCTCGCGGGCCGGCTGCAGATTTCAGTTGGTGCGCGCGAACAGTTGTTTAGAATTCGCGCGGCTGATCGCCCTGGATTTCTCAACAACATTACGGCGAAGAAATCCCTGACTGGTGACGGAGCGGTTGCGTATTTTATTTCTTCGACCGGGACAAAGCTGCGGGCGCACGTCGGCAATGGTTTTCGGGCCCCGTCCCTTTTTGAAAGGTTCGGTACCGGCGTATTCCAAAACATTCCCACGAGATTCGGTGATCCAACTCTGCGCGCAGAACAATCAATCGGTGTTGACGGCGGCATCGATCAACGCGCGGCGAAAAACAAATTGCTCTTCGGCGTGACGTATTTTTATACGCGCCTGCAGCGCGTGATCGATTTTAAGAGTTTTCGCAGCACCTTCAATCCGACTGGCGACCCTGATCCGCTGGGTGTCGGACGGTCAGGTGGCTATTTGAATTTTCCCGGTGGAATGTCACGCGGACTCGAGACGTTTTTGGAAGCAGCGCCTTACGCTCGAACCTCCATTAGCATGTCTTACACGTACACA
>QHXH01000562.1 GCA_003222855.1 Acidobacteriota bacterium | reverse complement strand
AAATCCGAGAGAGTAGACCACGCCAAGCGTAAGAAGCGCGGCGAGCATACTCGGCATACGCGCAGCGCCGTAACTCGCCCCGAAGATCTTGTATGACAATCCGATCAACCAGTAAGTGAGCGGGGGTTTGTTCAGCACTTGTTCATCCGGCGCGTGCGGTGCGAGCCATTCGCCGCGTTCGATCATCAGTCGCGCCCCCAGCGCAAAATAACTTTCGGCGCGAACGAATTCCTTGTACGCCCAGATGCCGTTCCCAAACAACGTCGCCGCTAACACAACGATGATTAGGAAACCGCGATGTTGCTTAAGCCAATCCATTCTCTTTTCTAATCGTGCGCTAGTCTGTTGAGCGATGCGCGTTCCGTCAAGTTCTATTTAGTCCTGAGTAGCGGATTGATATGAGGATTAAGTCAGTACCGGGAGCGGTAGCAACCGGGTCAGACTGGAGCGCAACCGTCCCGGTTGCCGCGTTGTCTCGACGAGTGATTGCAAGCGAGGACGCTTGCGCTTCAGTCGCAATCGGCGCTCCCGGTACTGACTGCGTTACGCCAATTGAAACTGGCGCAATCGGATGTTAGACTCGCGCATTGAAATCCAAACTCCTTTCATCGACTAACCGGCGGTAATCAAGCATGCAGGCACTAATATTGGCTGGTGGAAAAGGCACCCGGCTGCGTCCACTGACCGTTTACACGCCCAAGCCGGTGGTGCCAATTTGCAACCGCCCATTTCTGCTTTATCAGCTGGACACGCTGCGTCGTGCGGGCGTTACCGACATCACTCTTTCGCTTTCTTATCAGCCGGAAAAAATTGAACAACAACTCGGGGATGGATCGAATTTCGGCGTAAAGCTGAAGTACACCGTCGAACCGCAGCCAATGGGCACGGCCGGCGCTTACAAGTTTGCCGAAGATTTAATTCGCGAGCCGACGGTCGTTTTTAACGGCGATATACTAACTGATCTTGATTTGAAGACGGTGATTCGGCAGCACAAAGAGCGCCAGGCCGTGGCCACGATAGTTCTGACTCCCGTCGAAGACGCGAGCATGTACGGAGTCGTCGAAACGGACGGCGATGGACGTGTGCTTCGCTTTCTGGAAAAGCCGAAACCGGAAGAAACTTCGTGTCGCAACATAAACGCCGGCACGTACGTGCTCGAGCCGAGCGTGCTTGATTTGATTCCTAAAGATGAGAACCATTCTTTCGAATACGGTTTGTTTCCAAACCTGCTGGAAAAAGGTGACGCATTTTTTGCGCATGTTCCGCAGCGAACCTATTGGTTGGACATCGGCACGCCGGCGCGATACCTGCAAGCGCATCACGACATGCTGGCAAATCGGGTCAGGCGCTTTCATCTAAAAGATCGCCGCGGCGAGTTTGATTCGGCGACGCATTCCGAGATTGATGAACTTTCAATCGTCGCCGATGATTGCACCATCAAACCGGGCGTCGAGATTATCAATTCAGTCCTCGGCAAGAACTCGGTGCTGTGGAGTCATACGCGCGTTGGCGCTTCAGCGAATGTGAAAGATGCAATCGTTGGGCGCGGGTGTCATATCGGCCGATCGACGCTGGTGGGACCAGGCACGGTGTTGGGTGATAAGACTTCATTGACTGATTACACGAAGACTTGCGCGTAGTCAGAACCGCCTGCGGTAGCGGGCGGGCCTGATGCTGCGCTTACGCGCTAGTTCACTTAATGCCTTGCCCGCCCGCTACCGCAGGCGGTTCTGACAGGATTACCTATGAACTGGAACAGTTTTCGCGCCTACGACATTCGCGGCGTTTATCCAACTGATCTCGATGAAGACGCGTACTACCGAATCGCGAAAGCCTACACCTATCTCTTTCATCCAAAGACAATGGTCGTGGGAATGGACGCACGCGAGTCTGGGCCATCATTAAAGAAAGCTCTCACCGATGGCTTCGTTGATGCGGGTGTGAAGGTCGTCGACATCGGTGGCATCACGACCGACATGATCTACTACGCCGTCGGCTCAACGGAAGAATATTCGGGTGGCATCGTCGTATCAGCCTCGCATAATCCGAAAGAATACAACGGCGCGAAAATGGTTCGTGAAAAAGCCGCGGCGATCTCTTCGGACACCGGTCTCTTCGAAATCCGCGACATCATCAAGGCCGGTAAAGACAAAAGCGTCACGCCGGAAACCAAAGGCACGGTGACAGAGAAAAACGTATTCAACGATTATGTCGAGCACGTTCTCAGCTTCATCGATCGCGACCTCATCAAGCCATTTCACCTCGTGGCGAACGCAAACTTCGGTTACGTCGGCCGCGGTGTTCAGATCATCGCGGACAAATTGGGACTGAAACTAATGAGGCTCAATTGGGATCCGGACGGATCATTCCCGAAGGGAACGCCCGATCCGATGCAGCCGGCAAATCGTGCCGAGACGGAAGAGCTGATGCGCAAATCGAAATTTGATTTCGCCGCTATCTGGGACGCTGACGCCGACCGCTGCATGTTCCTCGATGAGAAAAGTGAGTTCATCTCGGGCGCGTACGTAACGGCGATGCTCGCGGACGTTTTGCTGACCAAGCGCGGCGGCCGGAACAAGATCATTTTTGATCCACGCGTGATCTGGCCGGCGATGAAAGTCTGCGAGCAACATGGTGCGCAAGCCATCATCACAAAGAGTGGCCACGCTTTCATCAAGGATCGCATGCGAAAAGAAGACGCGATCTTCGCCGGCGAGATGAGCGCGCATTATTATTTTCGCGAAAACTTTTATGCCGACAACGGCGTCATTCCTTTCCTGCTCGTGCTCGAACAACTGTCGCGCACCGGCAAGACATTTTCCGAAACGATGCAGCCTTACATGGAGGGTCATTACATGTCAGGTGAACTGAATTACAAAGTTGAAGATGCACAGAAAACGATCGACGCCGTGCGGGCTCGTTTTAGCAAAGAGGGCGCGGAAGACTTCACAGATGGATACTCCCTTACGACCGATGATTGGCGATTCAATATTCGGCCATCGAACACTGAACCTCTGCTACGTTTGAATATCGAAGCGCGCAAGCCGGGATTAGTAGAAAAGATCCGCGGCGAGATCGAACCGATCATCGGATCGAAACCTCACTAATCTCATTGGTTGGGAGCAACATTCACCACAAAGTCACGAAGGACACAAAGATAATTTCAAGACAGTAATGGCGATCTCATTTCAGTCGCCGTGATCCTGGATGACTCTTAATCGGTACCATGCAGTCAGTACCGGGAGCGGTAGCGACCGGGTCGCTGCTGCTGCCGCTTAGAATCGAGATTGGCCGAATTGTCACCCGGTCGCTACCGCTTCCGGTACTGACCTCATCCGCATCAGCGCATTCCCCCTTATCCGCTTCTCTTTGACTCAAAGCGTCGTCTCAAATCAAACTCCTTCACATGCCTGAGCTTCCCGAAGTCGAGCACGTCGTGCGGGCTCTGCGTCGCGTCATCGTCGGCCAGAGGATCGTCGCCAGCGAAGTCCGACTGGCAAAACTAATCACGCCGTTATCTATCTCTACGTTCAATCGCAAAATTAAAGGCTGTTCGATCCGGGGTGTCTCTCGCAGAGGCAAATTCATTCTGATCGAGTGTCAGAAGCCCGAGCGTGAGCGAGGGCAGCACACGAAAGCGCTCAAGCGAGAACAACACTTCGTCGTCGCGGTCCATCTCCGCATG
>QHXH01000561.1 GCA_003222855.1 Acidobacteriota bacterium | reverse complement strand
ATCGGCGATCACTCGTGCGGGTGTTGCGACCCCGTCGCCACCGCTTCCGGTACTGACTTCCTGGCTAGCGCCGCCGCTACTCTGCTCAAGTTTGCGAAAGATCGAATTCGCTCGCACGGCAGCGTACTGACAATAGGGTCCGGTCTCTCCTTCAAAGGACAAAGCCTCTTTGAAATCGAATGCGATAACCGAGTTGCGGGTGAACTTCAAAAGAAAATAGCGGAGTGCGCCCACAGCGATCGCATGGGCCGTTTCACGTTGTTCCGGTTCGGCAAGATCGGGATGACGCGTCTTTACTTCGGAGAGCGCGTCCGCTTCCAAACGGCTGATTAGATCGTCAGCTTTGACGCCGAGGCCTTTGCGGCCGCTCATTTCGACGTAGGGTCGCTTGCGATCTTCATCAGACAATTCGATGCCTAACTCTTCGCACGCAGCGGGCGACAGCGCCACCATCTCGTAAGAAAGATGCACGCTCGCTTGCTCACCGAATTCGGGAACAATCGCGGCCACGCCTTTCTTTACGATCTCCTGTGGGTACGATTGCCGCGAATCGATCACGTTGTAGACGATGGCGCCGCCGCCAAAATTCGGTCGCGGCACCTCGGGCTGCGTCCCGGCATTCGGCTCGGTCGTGGTGACCCAGGTCGCGTGTCCGTCCGAATACGATCTAAAAGGTTTGTAATTGAAATCGAGACCCAGTTGGCCCAGCTTCCATAATTGATACGCGATGTCTTTGCCGGTATAGGTGACGGTCCCGTTCGAGCGCACGATGATCTTGTCGGATTCGTGTTCGTCAGTTCCGGTGTGTGATTCGAACGGCATCACCCAACACCCGCGATTGCGGCCTTCACTTTCGAAATGAATTACGCCACGCTCTTTCATGAGTTGAAACGCGCGCTCCCAAAAATGCAGATGCAGAATCTCTGACTCGCGGGCCAGCAAGTCATAACGAATGCCCAGTCGTTCCATGGTGTAGAGAATCTGCTCGACATTTCGCGTTGCGACATAATCAGCAAGCTCCGCGATAGCATTGTTTCCTTCCTCGATCGCGTGAAGGATTTCGGCGCGTAGTTTCAGTTTCTCGGGATTCTGCTCGCCGTCGGGCCTGCCGTCGCGATAGAACAATCCGACGTGGGTGTAGAGATCCCAGCAGTAATAATCGAACGGCCGCTCCTCCGGCAACGAACGATCGAGATTCTTGATTGCGTCCAGATCCATTTTTTCAATGTGCATAAACCCGACAACGACGTCAGCCACCTGAACGCCGGTATTGTCGATATAGTTCTGGACCTCGACGCGATTGCCGGCAGCTTGCAGGATTCTCACGAACGTATCGCCAATCACTGAGTTGCGCACGTGTCCGATGTGCGCGGCCTTGTTCGGATTCACGCTGGTGTGCTCAACCATCAACTTTCGATCCTGAGCTGATTCCTCATGAGTCTTCGCAGGCGCGGTGACTTCAGCCAAAAGACTTGCGCGATCGAAAAAGATATTCAGATAACCCGCTCCCGCAACTTCGACGCGATTGACTGACTCGATTGCCTCCAACTTTGATTTGAGAGCTTCGGTGATTGCTCGCGGCGCGCGCTTCTCGCCGGTCTTTTGCTTGATTTGCTTAGCCAGCTCGAAGGCGATTGGAAATGCCAGATCGCCCAGGTCGGTGCGGGGCGGGACTTCCATCGCAATCTGTTCGAGTTCAATATCGAACAATTCGCGCGCGGCCCGGCGAAGTGTACCCTTCAGTTCGTTTTGAAG
>QHXH01000560.1 GCA_003222855.1 Acidobacteriota bacterium | reverse complement strand
AGCCGTCATATCCGTGCGTGAGGATGTAAGCCAACGCGCGCAGCATCATCCCGTAATTGCCCAGAAATGCTTTTACGCGTCCGATCGACTGCGGGTAATCGAAGTCGAGTTTATACGTCGCTGAACTAACCCCTTCGCTACCGCTCCGGGTACTGACAATGCGCGGTACTGGCAAAAATGGTTCGAGCCCTCTTGTGCAACAGCATGGGCCAGAGCCTGGTCCACCACCACCGTGGGGCGTAGAAAAAGTTTTATGCAGGTTCAGATGAATGACATCGACGCCCATGTCTCCGGGGCGCGCCACGCCCACCAACGCGTTCATGTTCGCGCCGTCCATGTAAACCAGACCGCCGGCTTCATGAACAATGCGGCAAATCTCCTGAATGTTCTTTTCAAACAGACCGAGCGTGTTCGGATTCGTTAACATCAGGCCGGCGACATCACCATGACCACACAACTCGCGCAAGTGGTCGAGATCAGTAAGACCTTCCGGTGTCGAACGAATTGTCTTAACGGTGAAACCAGAGAGATGGGCAGAAGCTGGATTCGTGCCGTGTGCGGAATCCGGGATCAACATCGTGCGTCGCTTCGATGACGCTTCCTTTCCATCTCGAGCATCGATGAAGGCGCGGATGATCATGATGCCAGTCATCTCGCCATGCGCGCCGGCCGCAGGCTGCAGGGAAATGCCCGGCAGACCGGTAATCTCCGCGAGGTGTTGCTGTAGTTCGTAAATCACCTGCAGCGCGCCTTGTGATTCCGCCTCGGACGCCAGCGGATGAAGATTCGCGAAGTTACCGATGCGCGCGACCTTTTCATTCAACCGCGAGTTGTATTTCATCGTGCACGAGCCCAGCGGATACAGTCCCAGGTCGATCGAATAATTCCAGGTCGAGATGCGCGTGAAGTGACGCACGACATCGACTTCAGTGACTTCCGGCATCCCTCGGAGATCGTCGTCGCGTTGAAAGTTGCGCGGAATTATTTCATCGATCGATGTTTCCGGAACATCGAGTGACGGCAGACTGAACCCCGCGCGACCCGGTTGCGAGCGCTCGAAGATCAATTGCTCATTTTGGCTGGGGTGACTGGTTACCTTGGTTATGTTTGAATCCATTCGTCAAAATTCTTCACCACAAAGACACGAAGGCACAAAGATAGTCCTAAGTGCCTTCGTGCCTTTGTGTCTTTGTGGTTAGATCGCTTAAGCCCTGAATAAGCTTCTCAATGTCCTCACGCGGATTCATCTCCGTCACGCAGACCAGAAAATCATTGGGCCGATTCGAATCAAAGCGAGACAACGCTATCCCACCGTCCACGCCTCTTTTGCTTGCAAGCTTCTCGAGGAGTGGCGACGCTTCAGAAGGGGCACGCACGACAAACTCATTGAAGAATGGCGCAGAGAAGGGAAGCGAAAAGCCTTCCAATTTTTCGATCTCGCGGGCGGCGTAATGCGTCTTCTGCGTGCATTGATGCGCAACTTCCTGAACCCCACGACGGCCCATTGTCTCGAGATAAATCGTAGCCGCCAGGGCGATTAACCCTTCGTTCGTGCAGATGTTCGAAGTCGCTTTCTCGCGGCGAATGTGTTGTTCGCGCGTCGCTAATGTCAGAACAAACCCCCGTCGCCCCTGTTTATCGTAAGCTTCGCCTACCAATCGTCCTGGAATCTGTCGCGCGAATTTATCTCGCGTGGCAAACAGACCGACGTATGGACCACCGTAAGACAGCGGCACGCCGAACGATTGACCTTCTACGACGACGATGTCTGCGCCACACGCGCCAGGTGAGCGCAAGAGCCCAAACGAGATCGCCTCGGTAACTGTGACTATCAGCAATGCGCCGGCAGCGTGCGCTTTCTCAGCAAGCGCTGAAACATCCTCGATGCAGCCGAAAAAATTCGGTGACTGAATGACCATTGCGGCGGTCCCGTCATCGATAGCATCAAACGCGCTTGCCGGTGTTTGCCCTGACGCCGCGTCGAATTCCGCGCGGTGCAAGTCGATGCCCGCGTGCTGCACGTATGTATGAGCGACCTCGAGATATTGCGGGTGAATCGCGGACGAAACGATTACTTTTGATCTCTTAGTGACGCGTTCCGCCATCAAAACAGCTTCGGCCATCGCCGTCGAGCCGTCGTACATCGACGCGTTGGCGATGTCCATGCCCGTCAACTGACAGACAAGTGTTTGAAACTCAAATATTGCCTGGAGCGTTCCCTGGGATATTTCCGGTTGGTAAGGTGTGTAGGCGGTGAAAAATTCTGAACGTGAGATCAGGTGGTCCACAATCGTTGGCGTGTAATGCGAGTAAACGCCACCACCTAAGAAACTGATGCGCTGGGCTGCCTGATTGCGCGCGCCGATGTCTTCGAATCGCTTCAGCAGCTCAAGTTCAGACATCGCCGCGGGAACCTTAGCAACGCCGATCTGCTGCAACATCTCGGCCCGCTCTTCAGGCGAGTTGGGAATGTAACGCAATCTATTTACTCTTCAGCTTTCGTGAAATCTTCGTACTCGGCGGCGGTTAAGAGACTGTCGACTTCGCCGGGTTTGCTCATTTTCGTTTTGATCATCCAGCCTTCGCCGTACGGATCTTTGTTAACTTTTTCGGGCTCATCGGAGAGCGACTGATTGACCTCAGCCACCTTTCCGGAAACCGGCGTGAAGATTTCCGAGACCGCCTTGACGGACTCGACCGAGCCAAACGAATCATTGGCCGCGAATTCGTCACCAGCCTTCGGCAGTTCGACATAAACAACGTCGCCGAGCTGCTCCTGCGCGTGGTCCGTGATTCCGATGACGGCGGTATCTCCGTCAACGCGGACCCATTCGTGATCTTTGCTGTAGTGAAGATTGTCAGGAACGTTTGCCATTGATGCTCCTCGAGCAATTGTGAATTTGCGATTGCTGATTTTTGATTGGTTATACCGCACCGATGCGCGCGGTTCAATCGAAAATCACAAATCAAAAATCAGTTCTTCGCTCGCTTGTAAAACGGAAGCGGCACAATCTCTGCCGCCAACAACTTTCCTCGCACATCGATTTGAATTCGCTGACCGGCGTCTGCAAAATCGACGGGCACGTAAGCCATGCCGATGTTTTTTTTGAGAAATGGCGCGGGACTCCCGGAAGTAACGTTGCCAGCGCGCTGGCCATCGATCAAAACATCCTGGCCATCTCGGGCGATTCCGCGATCAGTTACTTCAAAGCCCACGAGCTTACGTTTGATGCCCGCTTCCTTTTGTTTTGCCAGGGCCTCGCGGCCGATGAAATCAGTTTTATTCAGCTTAGCGATCCAGCCAAGGTTCGCCTCGAGTAGCGTAGTATTCTCGTCGATCTCATGACCATACAAGCACATGCCCGCTTCAAGCCGCAAAGTATTGCGCGCCGCCAAACCACACGGTAAAACACCATCATCGGAACCGAAGTTTCCCGCGTCGAGAATCCGCTTCCAGAGTTGCTCGGCTTTATCAGGCGGGGCGTAAACTTCGAAGCCATCTTCGCCTGTATAGCCAGTTCTGGAAATGATCGATGGCACGGTGTCAACCGGCGCGTAGCGGAAATGGTAGTACTTGATTTCTGAAAGCGGCACGTCAGTCAATTTCTGTAAAATCGAGATCGCGTCCGGCCCTTGCAAAGCAATCTGACAATATTCGGCGCTTGCGTTTCGCAACTCGACGTCATCGTTCTGGTAATGCGATTTGATCCAATCCCAATCCTTGTCCGTCGTACCGGCGTTCACAATCAGCAACAGATGATCTTCGGCTAAACGATAGACGAGCAGATCGTCAATGACCGTACCTTCAGGCGTCGTCAAAGCCGAGTATTGCGCCTGGCCGTCGACCAGTTTTGTCGCATCGTTCGAAACCAGGCGATTCACGAAGGGAATTGCGTCCGGGCCGCGTACATCGATCTCGCCCATGTGCGAAACGTCGAAGAGACCCGCATGTGTACGCGTCCGCAGGTGTTCGGCCATCGTGCCGGCTGGATACTGCACCGGCATGTCCCAGCCGCCAAACTCGACCATGCGGCCGCCCATCGCCCTATGGAGATCGTTGAGTGCTGTCTTTCTTAGTTCGAGCGCAGGTGCAGTCACGCGAATTCCTAAACCTTGTCTTAAGGCTGAACAACAACCGATCTATTTGCGGTAAATCGAAAACTAACATGCGTCCCCGAGTGCGTCAAGCGGGTTGCTGAGGTCGACCGCGTGCGACACGGCATCCAGGCTAATCAATGCGCGGCTCAATGCGCGGCTAAAATAAAACCGCGCCGGTCTCGCACTCGGGAACGAAACCAGCGCGGCGTGATCGCTGCAAAATACAGCAGCGCTCAAGACCGTAATCCGTAATGATGTGTTGCTAATAGAACTCTCGGTTAATGTGGTCCATTAATAACGAGGCCATTTTCTCCTCGCCCATGTCCTGCAACGTCGTATGTTCGGCCATCGCCAGCTCCCGGCGGCGCAGATCGACATAAACCAACCCTAAGCCGAAGTGCGCTCGTACATTGCTCTCTTGAATTTGCAAAGCCTGATTGAATGCCTTGGCGGCTTCGGTATAGCCTCCAATATTGAAATAAGCCATGCCCAGGTCGTTTCGCGTTTCGATTGAATCGGGTGTTAACCGCAGGACCCTCATGTAAGTCTTGATAGCTTCGAGGAAATTCCCGGCAGAGTCATAAGCGACACCTAATTCAGTGTAAGTTTCGACTCGTTGCGGGTGAATTCTTATGGCTGACTGGAAAGCTTTGATCGCTCTATTCAGGTCACCGAGGTTTCTATACGCCTTGCCTAATTCGTGGTACGCCTCGGCAAACGCCCCGTT
The DNA here is from genome assembly GCA_003222855.1 of Acidobacteriota bacterium. Lineage (GTDB taxonomy): Bacteria > Acidobacteriota > Blastocatellia > Pyrinomonadales > Pyrinomonadaceae > UBA11740. Next base: position 480 of record QHXH01000560.1, on the reverse strand, counting down.
TTCTCGCAATGACTCCTTGAGCTCCTCCAAAGCTTGCGCATGTAAACCCTCCGAGGCCGACTCCAATGCTTTCTGGTAGTGAACAGATAATTTTGGATCGACTTCCTGCGGTACGGCTTCAGCGGGATCGCTCGCGGGCGTTACGAGTTTGTCGAGTAGTCTTATTCCGAGCACGATTTTGGGTCTCCCGAGATTTGGTAGTGTGAGGCTGAAGCTAGAATTCGCTGAGCGCGATCACTTGAGGTCCAGGCGTCATAGCGGCCCTGCGCGCCCAGTCTGAATCGTAAGTGATTGACGAATTACCACTTCCACTGCTGTTAAAAGCAGGCGCGAGGAAGTTGCCCGTGGGACCAAAACTGGCGACATAGGCAGTTCCCAAACTGTTGCCGTTGCCGCCGCCGGTTCGTAATAGTTGGCCCGAACCCAGCACCAGAATTAAACCATCAAATTGTGAGCTTCCGTTTAGTGTCAGAACGCCCG
>QHXH01000559.1:1921-3946 GCA_003222855.1 Acidobacteriota bacterium | reverse complement strand
CGCGGCCGAATCGTAAGTCGGCGTAAAAAGAATTCCGATCGAGCAAGGACCAGGGAAAGGAGATCGTGTCTTGCCCCCCAGCCCCCAAGCGTTAACCGTCAGGTCTGAGCAGTCTCAATTCTCCAGCGCCGCCACCCAGCGACCACGTGTGTGTGGAAAGTTTATCTATGCCGGCAGCGATAAGCTCTACATCCGGGGAGTCACATATGGCCCATTTCGCCCGGATGCGAATGGGAATGAGTACGGCGATCCGAAAATGGTCGCCGACGACTTCACTCGAATTGCGGCCAACGGCTTCAACGCGATCCGAACCTACACTCCGCCACCTCGCTGGTTCCTTGACCTCGCGTCGAAGCACAGGCTCCGCGTAATGGTCGGTTTGGCCTGGGAGCAGCACATAACATTTCTCGATACTCGGCAGCGACGACGAAACATCAGAGATCGTTTGTGCGCAGCGGTTCGCGCCTGCGCGGGGCATCCTGCGATTCTCTGCTATACGATCGGAAACGAGATTCCGGCTTCCATCGTTCGTTGGTACGGAGCGCGCCGCATTGAGCGCTTTCTGCGGGACCTCTACCGCGCTTTGAAGCCCGAAGATCCCACCGCTCTTTTCACCTACGTTAACTATCCTTCGACCGAGTATTTAGATCTGCCGTTTCTCGATTTTATCTGTTTCAATGTTTACCTTGAGGAACGCGAGCGTTTGGATTCTTACCTGGCGCGCCTCCAAAACCTGACTGACGATCGAGCGCTTATGATCACCGAAATCGGCTTGGACAGTCGGAGGCATGGTGAAGACGAACAGGCTCGATCACTTGACTGGCAGATTCGAACGGTATTCGCAAACGGCTGTGCCGGCGCATTCGCCTTTGCCTGGACCGATGAATGGCATCGCGGCGGATTCGAAATCGAAGACTGGGATTTCGGGTTGGTAACGCGCCAAAGGCTACCCAAGCCAGCCCTCGCGTCAACCAGTACTGCTTTCGCGGAAACGCCATTCCCCCGGGACATCGACTGGCCGCGAATCTCTGTTGTTGTTTGCAGTTACAACGGAGCTCGCACTATTCGACAGTGTTTTGAAGGCCTGCGCGATCTGAAATATCCAAACTACGAGGTCATCGTCGTCAACGATGGATCAAAGGATCGCACCGACGCGATTTCTAATGAATACGGCTTTCGACTGATCAATACCGAAAACCGCGGCCTGAGTAGCGCCCGTAATACCGGGGCCGACGCGGCCATCGGAGAAATCGTTGCTTATATAGATGACGACGCCTATCCCGACCCGCATTGGCTTACCTATCTCGCAGCGACATTTCTAAGCACCGACCATGTGGCTCTAGGTGGGCCAAACATTCCGCCGCCCGGAGACGGCTTGATTGCTGAATGTGTAGCTCATTCTCCGGGTGGCCCGGTTCATGTGCTCCTGTCCGATCGCGATGCCGAACACATACCCGGATGCAACATGGCATTCCGCAAATCAGCGCTAATGGCGATCGGAGGCTTCGATCCACGGTTTCGTTCTGCCGGAGATGATGTTGATGTTTGCTGGCGCTTGCTGGATCGCGGGTGGACCATTGGCTTTAATCCTGCCGCAATGGTCTGGCATCACCGCCGCAATTCCGTGATTACTTACTGGAAGCAACAAGTGGGTTATGGTAAAGCCGAAGCCATGCTCGCAGCGAAGTGGCCAGAAAAATACAACGCCGTCGGCCACCTGACCTGGTCCGGCCGTCTCTATGGGAAGGGACTGACGAAGATGCTCGGCTCTCGTCGGCGGATTTACCACGGCGAGTGGGGCAGCGCGCTGTTCCAATCCGTCTATGAACCGGCGTCGCACGCTCTTTGGTCACTGCCGCTGATGCCTGAATGGTATTTGTTTACGGTTGTCCTCGGCTTGATTTCAATTTTCGGCTTTGCCTGGAAATCATTGTTTCTTTTTTTGCCGTTGTTTGTGCTTGCCGCAGTGATGCCCATTGTTCAGGCGCTGCGCAGCGCCGCGCATGTCACTTTCGCAAACGCTCC
>QHXH01000559.1:0-1885 GCA_003222855.1 Acidobacteriota bacterium | reverse complement strand
CGGACGTTTACGTCATGGCTTGACGCCTTGGCGGCGATTCGGTCAGTGGCGTCTCGCGGTACCCTGGCCGCAGACGTTTACAATTTGGAGCGAGCGATGGCAGTCGCATGATGAAAGGCTGAAATCTGTCGAATCAGCAGTGCGAACGCATTGTGCACTGGTCGTCCGCGGCGGCGATTTCGATCATTGGGACCTTGAAGTGCGTGCCGGCGTGTTGACCGGCGTGCGCTTGCGAATGGCGGTAGAAGAACACGGCGCCGGCAAGCAGTTATTGCGGTTTCGCATGTGGCCCAAATGGTCAAAGCCATGGTTAATCGCTTCAGCCGTGTTTGCCACGATCTCACTCTTCGCCTTATTGGATCAGGCGTGGACTGTTTCGGCTACGCTTGGCTTGATGGGTTTGCTGGTTTTAGGACGTATGTGCCTGGGCTGCGCCACGGCTACGGCAGTTATTCTTCAGGTGCTAAGCGAAGAGCGCGACAAAGAAAAGGGCACGGCGTCTGCAGCTTACGCAGCCGTAAACGTAGAGCGAAAATCAGCGAAGCTATCGTCCAAAAGAGAGACGCAGATCGAACACCCAAAGACGCGCAAAGCCAGCGCCTAAGATAGGAAAGATTCGTGAAATACATTCCCAGAGCATTACGTTACTTGCGGCCATATTGGAAGCTGGCGTCTATTTCCGCGATTGTTATTTGTCTCAGCGGTTTAGTTGCCTTGCTCCTGCCGTGGCCGATCAAAATTCTAGCTGACAGCGTTCTAGCAAACGAACCGCTGCCATGGATTGTGGCCCGCCCTTTGGGTTCGCTCTCACAAAATCGATTTGCTCTGCTGGGCCTGGTGATAGCCGCCACTCTAGCGATTGCATTATTGACGGATCTGTTGGGCGTGGCAAACAACTATGTGAACACCAAAATTGATATGAGCATGGTCCTGGATTTTCGCAGTGATTTATTCCAGCATGCCCAACGGCTATCCCTTTCCTTTCACGACCAGCGCAGATCGGGCATGCTGATTTACGTTGTCAACAGCATGGCGGACGCGGTCTCTCGGATAACTATGACCATTCCGCCCCTGGCTCAGAGTCTTATCACACTGGTTGGAATGTTCTGGATTACGTATAGGATGGATCACCGTCTGGCCCTTATCTCGCTGCTCATAGTGCCGCTTCTTTACTACTCCGTCGGCTATTACATCAAGCACATTCAGGGTCGCCTCCTCGAGGTCAAGACAATGGAAGGCGAGACGCTCTCGATTATCCATGAGGCGATGTCGATGCTCAGGGTAATCGTCGCCTTTGGCCGCGAGCCCTATGAGTATCAAAGATTCCGGGCACAGGGCGAACGTGCCAGAGATGCCCGCGTCAAGGTCACTTTGCGTCAGACGTTGTTCGCGATGACTGTAAATCTGACGACCGCTCTTGGCACCGCAATGGTCCTTGGCTTCGGCGCCTATCGTGCCTTGCAAGGGCGGCTTACGATTGGCCAGTTGCTCGTCGTCATGGCGTATGTCGCCGGTGTATATAAACCTCTTCAAGCAATTAGTACGACCGTCGGATCGCTTCAAGATCAAATCATCAATCTCAGGATGGCTTTCGGCGTGCTCAATACTGAACCGGAGATAAAAGAGGCTCCCGACGCTGTTTCCATTCAACATGCCCAGGGGCGCGTTACGTTTGAAGCAGTCGACTTCAGCTACGCGGGCCGCGTCGATACGCTCAAAGACATTTCATTCGAGGCCCATCCGGGGCAGTCAATCGCGCTCGTGGGACCAACAGGCGCCGGCAAGACTACTTTGGTTAGCCTGATGCCTCGCTTCTACGATGCGAGCAATGGACGCATCTTGCTCGACGGGGCCGACATCCGCAGTCTGACGCTCAAATCGCTTC
>QHXH01000558.1 GCA_003222855.1 Acidobacteriota bacterium | reverse complement strand
GGAGCTTTGGGAGCGTATTGTCCCAACGTATCTCCGGCGAACGCCCCGCCAACATCCACCTGGTTTGTAGTGACGTTGAGCAACTTGAAGGCACGGAACGAGGTAAAGAAACGGTTCTTCGAATTGAAGTCGTGGTCAATCCGGCCAACATAACTGTTGGAAGTTAGCGGCGTGCGAATGGTCGAGATGAATCCCTGCGTGTTGAATTGATCGCCCGTAGCCGGACCAGGATCGTTAGGCAGGGGCAGCAACTTGGTCCAGAGCGTGCTGATTGTGGAACTCATACCGATGTTTCGCGGATCTAAAGCTGTGCCGGCGGCACCGCCGCAGGTGCTGCCGTAGGCGGCTAAAGCGCAAAGCCGAGTGCCGGAGTTAGGGACGTTAACCGCGCTATTCCCGACGACAACGGTAACCGGAAAAGGATTCAGATTGTAAGGTATGTAAGCCCCTGTGCTGTCTGGAACTTGAATCACGCCGGCGCGCATCGCCGAGGTGGGATAGGCTCTTTCGAAAATTCCAGTGCCCGGAAAGCGGAAGCCTTCATAGTTGAGAAACACATAGGTCTTTCCGCCCAGTATCTTCCAGGGCACAACCGGGCCGCCGATGCTGAAGCCAAAGCGACTCCGATGGTTCGGAATGATTGGGGTAAAAGGCATCACGCAATTGTTGTCGCCTGTAGATAAGGTTGTTCCCGCCGCACACGGTGTGCCTGTTGGCGCAACGCCCTTAGTAAATACCGTATGATTATTTACCCATGAGTTAGCGGCGCCGTGATTGGTGGCGTAATAGTAACCGTACCCCGAACCGTGCCATTGATCTGTGCCGCGCCTGGTGACCATCTGAACCTGCGCGCCACTCGAGGCGTTAAAGTCATTCGTTTGACCGAAGGTGCTGACTTTGAATTCCTCGACACTCTCGATCGGAGTGGCTACGACGCCGGAGGCCATGCCGTTGGTCTGCGCGCCGGCGAGACCGGTGAAGTTCTGGATGTACCCGATCGTGTTTCCAGCCATATCATCGGTGTTGTTGCCGCCGTCGACGGTGAAAGTGTTCTGGTCCATGTAGCTGCCGGCAATATCCCCTCTGGGCGTCACGCCGGGCTGTAGACTGAGCAGTGAGGTTGCGTCACGCCCGAGATTCGGCAGCAGCTCAAGTTGCTTTAGATTGATCGTATTTCCAATCGTCGCATTGGCCGTCTGCAGCTCTGAACCCAACGGTGACGTTGTTACGATTACAGTCTCAGACAGAGATCCAACCTCCATCGTCACGTTCACGGTCAACACCAGGCCGATGCTCACCTTCTGTTGCGCGAGCTTCGCGGTTTTGAAACCGGACTTGGTTACGGTGATGTCATAGAGGCCCGGCGAAACGACCGGGAAGTTGTAACGCCCCGAATCGTTCGTGGTCGTAGTTTGTTTGCCGTTAGTTGCGATGTCAGTCAAGACTACATCCGCCCCCGGCACTGAGGCGCCCTGAGGGTCTGCGACCAGACCTGTGATACTGCCTGACGAAGCTGTCTGCGCGTACGCGGAGCTTGCCGAAACGGTGCCCAAAACTCCTACGCAAACAACCAATCCGAGAAAGATCGAGAGTCTTTTCATTTAAGTCCTCCTGGAGAAAAGAATGGTGCCGGGAAGTAACGTCAGAAGGAACCAACGTTACGCCCAGCCGGGTGCGAACCAAATTGAAGAAATTAACGAACCGCTAGAAAATTACGATTATCGGATTGTGCTTCGCTCCGCTAAGAGCTGCTTATTGATAACAAATGAAAACGAACCGCGCCAGTATATATGCGTCCCTCTGGTGGTCAAGCTTTTTTTCTATATTCTCGTAGAGTGTTCCAAAACTATGGATAATTTCAGGCTAATGGTTTGAGCGAACAAAACTGCTCCGAGGCTGATTATGCCTTTATTAACGGGCGCTTACGTTGAAAGCCGACTGATCAATCTTCTGATTGAAATCGAAGTTCGTCAGTTTGATCGTCCACTCTGCAAGGAACGTTCCGTTCACGGTATCCACCGACAACTTGATGGCATATATGTGGGGCAGATTCAACCCGCCCTCGGCTTTGAATAAGGAAAAGTCTTCAATCATCTTGTAACGGCCTTCTCGTTCCTGCACGTTCGAATATTCGACGCGGCCCATGGGCGCTGGAATGACGCGTTCGTATTCGGTGCGCACGTGACGAAATGTTTCGGAATCAAAGTAGAGGGTAATCCGTAGATCCGAATTCGCGTGTGGGTTGTACTTGAGCTCGTGCAAAAGACGGTCGTCAATCTTCCTGGTTCCGGCGTAATCGACTTGCGCCTGGCGGCTTTGCAAATCGAGCAGCGGCCACGCGGATGACAGAGTTCCGCACACTAATCCCTGTTTGAAAATTGCATCGTTGGTCATCAGAAAATTTCCCAGGACGGAACGCGTGCCCGGAGTGGCGAACGCCGCCATGAAGTTAACTCCGTTGTAAGCCAATTGTTCGCGCGGATAAATCGGACTGGGAAAGCTCATTCCAAACAGGTTTTTCATTCCTTCAGAGGCCAACACGGCTTTGCCGACTGCCTGGCCCGCCGGGGTCGTCCGAAAAATGACTTGCGAGGTGCCGGAAATTATTCGCGTTGCAATGGCCGCGCGAGCTTTCGCCGAACCAATAGACTCCAGGTGCCGCGCAATGACTTCGTCGGAAGTCAGCTTTTGTGCGAGCGACCCAGTGGATAACGAGCAAACAATAAAGAGAAGCCATGTGAACATGGCCATTTGCTTTAACAGGCGTACTGCAGTCATTTTCTTTTCCCGGATGAAAGCAGCGAGGCAGCGAGGCCTCGATGAGAT
>QHXH01000557.1 GCA_003222855.1 Acidobacteriota bacterium | reverse complement strand
CGCGCGGGCGTTTTCTTCGACGATAGATTGATCGGGAGTCGGGCTGTCGCCGCCGGCGGCTTCCGAACCGGTTTCGTTCACATCTTCCCAGTCCGCATCAAGATCTCCGCCCGCGTCCTGCGGCGACGCGGCGGTGTTGTTCTGCAGGCGTTGAGCGAGCAAATCCGGATCCTTCGGCGCGTGCGAAATCTCCTCTTCCATGAACTCTTCAATCTCCGGGTCAGGCACGAATTCAGGATCGTTGCTCAGATAGTTGAATGATTCCGGCGTCTTCTTGGGCATGATGACAGCTCCTCAGAAATGCAAATTGTTTGTCGAACAAAGTCGTTCGAACCTTCAATCGATCGTTTGAAACAAAAGAGGGGTTAACTGATCGGACTATAACAAATGGGAATAGCAGGCAGCAATGTAGCGGCCAGCTGTTGGTAGTGGCCTGATTAGAAATTCTCTGCGCCTCCTCAGTGTGCTCCGCGTCTTTGCGGTGAGTTCATTGAACCGATGATTCATCGCAGAGACGCAGAGAACACGGAGCCGTGTGGGTGGTGAGGGTCATTTTGAAATATCATTGCCGCCGGACTGTAGTGCGTGGCAACACTCGTGCTTGATGTCTGCCAACTTTTGTCTGTGAGGTGAACATATGTCGAGAAATTTCGTGCCTGCATTGATGACGCTTGAAGCACTAAGGTCGGTGCCTCTTTTTGCCTCGCTTGATGATACGGCAGCGCGTCATCTGCGTAGCCTGCTTCTGGTTCAAACCGTCAAGAGCGGGACCGCGATCTTCCGCACGGGTGATAGCGGCGATTCACTCTGCCTGATCGAGTCCGGTCGCGTGCGCATTAGCATGACTGATGAGCTTGATAAGCGGATCGTCCTTGCGGAACTTGCGGAAGGTGACTTCTTTGGTGAGATAGCTCTAATCGATGGCGAGCCTCGCACCGCAGATGCGATTGCCATCGAGGATGCGCAGATTGCGGTGCTGTCGAGAGAGGACTTTCTCAGCTTCGTTCGTAGCGATCCAGATGTGGCGATGGAAATGATCAGTGCGGTCAGTCACAGACTGCGCCGCACCGATGAACTCCTGCGCCGGCGAGTCTCACGCAATGTCAACGAAGAGGAAGATGCTCAGAAGACATTCGCCGCCCGAATGGCGGATTTGATCGCGGAATTTGGAGGCAGTTGGAAGTTCATCGGCCTCAGCGCCACGCTCCTGATAGCCTGGATGATTCTTAACACCTGGGTGTTGCGCGAGGCCGCTTTCGATCCGTCGCCTTACATTCTCCTTAACCTGATGCTGGGGATCATGGGAGGCTTGCAGGCGCCGATCATCTTAATGTCTCAGAATCGGCAGAGTGATAAAGATCGTTTACTGAACTCAAACGCCGATTTGACGCCTTGGAAAACGAACGTCTCCCGTTGCTCTTCGAAGAACAAAACGCTCGGCTGCTCGGGCGATATGTAACCCCGTCATCGACAGAGGACACGACACAGTGATCTTGCACCGCTTGCTTGACGATTGTTCGTCGCAAACCTAGACTTAAGTTTGCAACACTGCATTTCAACTGAATTCGCCGAAACGATCATCAGCGTTTCGCTGCGCCGATCTCTGAATCGATATGCCACATAACCTCTTCGACACATTGCAATCATTTTCATCGGGCACCGGCAAAACCGGCCAATTTTATTCATTGCCGCAGCTTGAAAAAGAAGGCGTGGGCCAGGTCTCGAGACTGCCCGTCAGCATTCGCATCGTGCTCGAATCAGTGCTGAGGAATTCCGATGGCACCAAGAGCGCGGAAGAGGACGTGCGCGCGATTGCGAACTGGAAACCCAACGCAGAGCGAACCGAAGAAGTGCCGTTCATAGTCGCCCGCGTACTGTTGCAGGATTTTACCGGCGTGCCGTTGCTCGTCGATCTCGCAGCCATGCGATCGGCGGTCGTGCGACTGAACAAAAACCCCGGCGTGATCGAGCCGCTCGTGCCCGTCGATCTCGTGATCGATCATTCGGTGCAGGTTGACTTCTCGGCCACCAGTGACGCGTTCCGCAAGAACATGGAGATGGAGTTCAAGCGGAACAACTCGCGTTATCAATTTTTGAAGTGGGGGATGCAGGCGTTCGATGGATTCCGCGTGATTCCGCCGGGCATTGGCATCTGTCATCAGGTCAATCTCGAATACCTCGCGAAGTGCGTGTGGGAGAAAAACGGAATTTACTATCCGGACAGTTTAGTCGGCACTGATTCGCACACCACGATGGTGAATGGCCTGAGCGTCGTCGGTTGGGGCGTCGGCGGAATCGAAGCGGAGGCGGCGATGTTGGGCCAACCCGTTTATTTCCTCACGCCCGATGTAGTCGGTGTTCACCTAAGCGGCAAGCTGAAAGAAGGTGTGACGGCGACTGACCTGGTCCTGGCTGTCACTGAGATGCTGCGGAAGACGAAAGTCGTCGGCAAGTTTGTCGAGTTTCATGGCGAAGGCGCCGCCTCGCTCTCAGTAACCGATCGCGCCACGATTGCGAACATGTCGCCTGAGTACGGCGCGACGATGGGATATTTTCCACCCGACGAAGAGACTTGCGTTTACTTGAAAGCTACCGGTCGATCCGATGAAGAAGTCGGCGCGGTGCGAAGTTATTTTAAGGCCCAGGGGAGTTTCGGCATGCCGCAGAAAGGCGAGATTGACTACAGTGTGCTGCTCGAGCTTGATCTTGAAACCATCGTGCCGAGTGTGGCTGGGCCAAAGCGTCCGCAGGATCGAATTGCCCTGCCGGAGTTAAAGAACACTTTTATCAATCTATTGCAACAGGACGTAAAGACTGGAGGTTACGGGAAGCCTTACAACGAAATTGACGTGCGCTATGCCGCGGACATCGGCGCGAGCGAGCATGCCCTCGCGGTGATGGTAGGCGGAGGCGAACAGCACTCAGCCGGCGTTCCGGAACCGGTCGGCAATCACGTTACGACGAAAGACACCAGCGTCTGGACCGAAACTGAAATGATGAATAACCGTCCGACGCCGGATCGCGTGGCTGAAGTGATGGCCGAAGAATTTCCCAAGGCGCACGTCGATCTCGGTCACGGCGATGTTTTGATCGCAGCGATTACTTCGTGCACCAACACTTCAAATCCGAGTGTGATGCTGGCGGCCGGGTTGCTCGCGAAGAAAGCAGTCGAACGCGGGTTGAAAGTGCGACCGACAGTGAAGACTTCACTCGCGCCGGGCTCGCGGGTCGTCACTGAGTATCTCGAGAAGACGGGATTGCAGCCTTACCTGGATCAGCTCGGTTTCAATCTGGTCGGCTACGGTTGCACGACGTGTATTGGAAATTCCGGCCCTCTCGATCCAACTATCGAAGACATTGTTAACGATCATGATTTGATCGCTGCGAGCGTGCTTTCCGGCAATCGCAACTTTGAAGCGCGCGTGCATCAGAGCATCAAAGCGAACTTCCTGATGAGCCCGCCGCTGGTGGTGGCGTTCGCGCTCGCCGGAACTATTGAAAAAAATCTGTCGACGGAAGTGTTGGGACAGAACCAGAAAGGCGAAGACGTTTACCTGCGCG
>QHXH01000556.1 GCA_003222855.1 Acidobacteriota bacterium | reverse complement strand
GCAGCAGGTTTTTGATGCGCTCCTGATTGATCATCGGACCTCCAACAAAGTTTCAAGTTTAGAGTTCCAGTTTTCAAGTTCGCGAAACGAACTTGAGACTTGAAACCTGAAACTTGAAATTTGAAACCGTTCCGCGCAATCGTACTACACGTCGCTAAGAATTCGCAGCCCGCCATGCTTCCCCGCGCCGAGTGATTTCATCGAGCGCCGCCTGCAATTGCGCGCGCCTGGCTTCGAGTGCCTTATCATCCGCATCCGGCGCGACATAAATCGGCGCGGCGATGAACACGCGCGCGCGCGTAAAAGGCTTCGGAATTTGAAATTGATCCCAACTCTTCTTTACTTTCCAAAAGCGTTTGGCCGCGATGGTGAACGGTAAGATCGGAAAGCCGGTCTTCTTCGCCAGCAGCACGCTGCCCATCTTGGCTTCATAGCGCGGCCCTCTTGGGCCATCGATCGTAAACGCTGTCGGGCATCCCGCGCGCATCAGACGGACCATTTCAACCACTGCGCCGGTCGCGCCGCGGGTCGATGAACCACGGGCGGCGCCATAACCGAATCGCCGAATAAATCGCGCGATGTATTCGCCGTCGAAACTCCGCGAGGTCATGACGACAATACCGCGCCGCTGCCAAAAATAAGTAGCCAGGAAAACTCGATTGTGCCAGAAGGTATAAATCGGGATGTGATTGTCGCGGGCGGCCGCTTCCCAGTTTTTCCATCCGTCGATTTCAAACTTGATCGTCTTTCCGATTAATTTGATCAGCAGAAAGAAGGCGAGATCGGCAGCGTGAATCAGGAGCCGATCTTTCCATGAATAGGAAGACAGCTTCGCAAAAGAATAGGCGCGGGCGATGTTGGAGGTTGATTCCATGCGCGATGCGGCGAAAGAGATTGAGAATTAGAAATTGAAAAATGTAAGTTGCAAATTGCTCTAAGGGCCCCCGGCTAATTTGTAATTTTCATTTTTCATTTTTCAATGCTTTCACCGGCCATAAATTTCCGGCTCACCCGGTGGCCGCGTTTTCCAACGCCGGTGGATCCACAGCCATTGATCAGGATAACGTCGAACGTAGTCTTCGACGATTCGGGTGTACTGTTGGGTTAAGCGCCGGACGTCCTCTTGCTCGTTTCCGGTGCGTTCAATCAATAACGGCGGATCCACTTTCAGCAGGAAGCAGCCCCGCTCTTTGTCCCACGGCGCGAATACCGGCAGCACCGCGGCCCCGGTTCGCAGCGCCAGTTTTGCGACCATGAAAGTCGTCGATGCCGGCCGGCCAAAAAAATCTACGAAGATGCCTTCGCGATCGAGGGTGTTCAGATCGACAAGAATTCCCAGCGTCTCACCCGCGCGCAGAATCTCCATCATCTCGCGCGCGGCGGATCGCTTGTCGATCGTGCGATTGCCCAGGTGCGTGCGCGCGCGATCAATCATCGCTTCAATTTTTGGATTATCGATCCGGCGAACAAGAAAGCTCAAAGGATGCCCGAATAAAGAGAGCGCGAAACTGGAAAGCTCCCACGCGCCAACGTGTCCGGTGAAAAGAATAATTCCGCGGCCTGCTTGCTTCGCCGCAGCGAGATATTCGAAGCCGTCCCGGTCTACGATTTCCAGAAGGTTTTCGGGTTGCTTAGTGAACTGACTGAACACGCCCAGCAAGCGTCCCAAATTGCCAAAGGTACGACGCAGCAGCAGCCGCCGTTCGCCGATTGACAGTTCTGGAAAGGCGATTTCCAGGTTGCGTTCTCCGGTGTGGCGCAATCTGCCGGCGCACCACGAGAAGCAAACGGCGAGGCTCGCGCCGATGCGCAACGCGGCGCGCAGCGGCATGCTGGCAAAGACTGCGAGCATGAAGCGAACGACCCCGTACTCCAAATCAATCTGCAGGTTGGATTTGTTCATCTATGCGGATTGCTGAGTCTAGAGTTTCGAGAAAGCAGTGACAAGTGACAAGGTGTGAGACGAACAATGAGCCGCCATTGACCCGGGGGCTCGTCTATTCTTGTCCCCTGTGACTGTCCCTATCACCGCTTCTGATATATTCTGCAACGCGATTGGCCGCAGAGTCGTATTGGAGTTTAGGAAGGCCTTCGGCTTAATCTCTCCACGCCGAATTCAATTACATGCCGCTGAACGAGCGCAACGGAGATGCAACCTGCACGATTCTGATCGTCGAGAGCAGTGACGACGTGCGCGCCGGTCTTGGCAAGGAACTCGAGACGCTCGGTCATCGCGTATCCATGGTAAACGAGCGCGACGACGCGATTGGGCGCGATGACCTGGTCGAGTTCGATCTGCTGGTCAGTGATCTGGTAAACGACGCCGGCGCTGCGACTGACGACCAAATCGTCCGCTCGTTCAAGTTGGCGGTCACCGGAATGCCGGCGCGCCGCGCGATTCCGGCGTTGCATGACATTATCGAGCGAACCCTTTCATTCAAGCTGCGTTGCATTGATCGAGCGGACGATTTCAGCCGCGTGCGCGAGAAGATCGATCTGGAGTTGCCGAGCGATCTTACCTTGATGAATGCGGTGCTCGAATACCTGCTCGATCGCGTCGCCAAGTTGGGATTGATTAAAGTTGAGCAATCGAATTTGTATGTCGCGCTTGACGAAGCATTCGTGAACGCCGTCAAGCACGGCAATCGGAGCGCGAAGCAATCTTTACGGTTGAGGATGAAGGCGACGGCTTCAATGTGCGTGAGATTCCCGACCCGTGCGATCCGGCGAACTTGTTCAAGTCCAATGGCCGAGGCGTTCTGCTCATCTATAACATCATGGACGAAGTCGAATACAGTGAACGCGGCAATCGACTGAAGATGGTCGCGCGCCCGAAGCGAGAAGTGCCGGCAACCTGAGCGGTGTCCGTGACTGGAGCGCAAGCGTCTCGCTTGCATTGTGAAGCCCACGTTCAGTGCAAGCGGGACGCTTGCGCTCCAGTCAAATTTGGAATTCGCACTTTCTAATTCTCAATTTTCAATGCCTTTCTTCCACCGACCCACGCATAACTTCTGGCGCCAATATCCATACTGGCTAGCGCCGTCGCTGGTCGCATTGATTCTCACACTCGTCTATCTGAATCCATTCATCGGCGATTGGGACGGGCTGGATTACACAATCTTCTCGCTGCACGCGCGACCGTCATCGATGGCGCTCGGCCGATCGCTT
>QHXH01000555.1 GCA_003222855.1 Acidobacteriota bacterium | reverse complement strand
GCGCGCGGTTTCGTAGTCGAGATTGAACAGCGCTTCGGAGCCGACGATACGCAGGTTTTCAAATTTGGTGCGCTCTGTGTCGGTGAGCCAGGGAGCAGCCTGAACTTGTGTCAATGCGAGGCGGGGCGTTGAGAGCACTAAGAGCACTCCGAAAAGAAAAAGAAATCTAGTTCGATTGTTCATCATCTTTACTCTGGACAATGTTGTACCTTTCAAAAAGCCGTAGTCGCGGCTTTGCCGCCCGATGTGCGGTAAGGCTATGCCTTACCGTGGATTCTTTCTTTGAATTTCGGAGGCTGCGCCTCCGAATCCGTCCGTCAAGAGCAGCTAGAGAGGGAGGCATAGCCTCCAAATATCTTTTAAGGTTCGTTCCGGAAAGGCGGAGCCTTTCCGCACATCGGGCGGCATAGCCGCGTGCGGCAGACCTCAACTCGAAAAGCTTTCAATGTATTTCACACCGCTTCCGGTATTGAAAAGCACGACCCCTTCATTTGGTTTCACTGAGCCGTCGGATAACATTTTCTTCAGCGCCGGCAAGCAGGCTGCGCCTTCGGGAGCGCAGAAAATTCCTTCAGCGGAGCCGATCTCTTTCGTCGCATCGATCAACTCTTCATCGGTAACTGCGATGGCAGTGCCTCCGGATGCGCGCAACGAGTCAAGAATTAGAAAGTCTCCGATGGCGCGCGGCACACGGAGCCCCGAAGCCGTTGTCTGGGCGTTGGGAAATTCATCCGCAAAACGTTTCCCTTCCTCGAATGCGCGGACAATCGGCGCACAACCTGAAGCCTGTACCGTGACCATTCGCGGTCGTTTCGATCCGATCCAACCCATCTGTTCCATCTCGTCAAACGCTTTCCACATGCCGATCAATCCGGTTCCACCACCAGTCGGATAGATAATCACGTCGGGCAATTCCCAATCGAACTGTTCCGCCAACTCGTAGCCCATCGTCTTTTTGCCTTCGATTCGATAAGGCTCTTTCAAAGTGGAAACGTCGAACCATCCTTCAGCGTCTTTGCGTCGCGCGACTTCGGCGCCGCAATCGGTGATTAATCCATCCATCAGCGTCACCTGCGCGCCGGTTTGCTCGCACTCAATGACGTTTG
>QHXH01000253.1 GCA_003222855.1 Acidobacteriota bacterium | reverse complement strand
GGAGACCTGCGCGGCATCGTCCGAGCCCGAGTCTTGAGTCGACTGACGATGGGGAACATCAAACAGAATCTTTTCTTCGCCTTTATCTACAATTCGCTGGGAGTGCCCATCGCCGCCGGTGTTCTCTATCCCTTTTTCGGCATTCTGCTCAGTCCCATGATTGCTGCGGCAGCGATGAGTTTCAGTTCAGTTTCCGTGATCGGCAACGCGTTGCGTCTGCGGCGTGTGTCGCTTTGAAGGTCGACCGAGGGTTCCGGAACTCCGCCCGCTTGCCGGGTGAATTTGCGCAATTGTATAGCCGGCCCGGCCAAAATGGGCACAAACAATTTTCTCTGCGTATTCTCCGCGACCTCAGCGTCTCTGCGGTGAATTAGGTTTGAAAACACTCACCGCAGAGGCGCAGAGAACGCAGAGGGGGCGCAGAGAATTTCAATTTAGGCCACTACCAGAGTAACTGAAAGGTTGACTCGAATTAGCACTTTCAAATAGAGTGTCCCATAGCATGAAGAAGCGGCTCGCATCCTTATTCCTTTTGCTCGTGCTCTTTGGCAGCGCCTTCGCCGGTGTGCCTTTGCACTTCGGTGAGAGCGAATGCGGCATGGATGGCATGATGGACATGGATTGCTGCAAAGCCGCGCTGCTGCAAAGTCAAACGCCCGAAGTGACCGATGCGAAGTTGTGTTGCGCATTGAATTGTGCGCAGGACGGAACAACTTCGCCGCCTAATATTGTTCGCGTGACGCCGCCTTCGCCGGCTCGCGCGCCGTCACATCCCGCGATTGCGCAGTTGTTACCGCAGTCATCATTTCTATTCCACCGCATCGACCGCTTGCATGGTCCACCCAATTCAGGGCCAACTTATCTTCGTAATCTCGCCCTTCTGATCTGATTCCATTCAGACCGAACTGTGTCTTCTTGCGGCTTTTTTGAAGCTGCGAGCGCGCTTGCGCATCCGTGTGCCTCGCGCGCGGAAATCGATTCTCTTTGACTCATTGGAGGTTAGAGCTATGAAGAAATCTGTAATCGCTATCGTGATTGCACTAAGCGTTGTTCTCGCCGCAGCTTGCGGTCAGAAGACGGGAACGGGCGGCACTGTTCCGACAGGCAAGACCATTAGAGCAGTTCCGGTGGAGAATCTGACCGCTACGCTTTCGAATGAGAGTGGCGTGCTGAAGCACGGCAATCAGGAGCTAATGCTTTCCTTCACTGATGCGGCAGGCAAGCCAGTCGATGTGGGCGCCGTTTCGCTAAGTTTCCACATGCCGCAGATGGGTAGCATGGCTGCCATGACTGATTCTGTGACATTCACTACCACCAACACGCCGGGAGTCTATCGCGGCAAAGTAAATATCGAAGTCGGTGGTGAATGGCAGGCAGAACTCGCTTATGAAGGACCGGCGGGTAAAGGGAAGACAACGTTCAGAGTGACAGCGCAATGATTCATCGACTCATTGAACTAAGCCTGCGGAATCGCGGCTTGGTGATCGCGATTTATCTCGGCCTCGCGGCCTGGGGTTACTGGGCACTGCTGCGCACGCCCATCGATGCGATTCCAGACCTGTCTGAAAACCAGGTGATTGTCTTCACCGATTGGACCGGCCGCTCACCGCAGGAGGTTGAAGACCAGGTTACTTATCCGCTGGTCACCAACCTGCAAGGTCTGCCCGGCGTGCGCGTGGTGCGCGCAAGCTCGGCGTTTAGCTTCTCGATGATAAACATCATCTTCGAAGATAACGTCGATCTGTATTGGGCACGCACCCGCGTTTTAGAGCGCTTGAATCTGGTCACCACGCAACTGCCGCGGGGCGTTACTCCCACGCTTGGTCCTGACGCTACAGGAGTGGGGCAGATCTTCTGGTACACGCTCGAAAGCGATCAGATGAACCTGCGCGATCTGCGCACGTTACAGGACTGGTTCGTCCGTTATCAATTGAATTCAGTGCCGGGCGTGGCGGAGGTCGCCAGTGTCGGCGGCCACGTGCAGCAGTACCAGATCGATGTCGATCCTAACAAGCTGCGTTCGTATGCGTTGCCGCTGTCGATGGTTGTTGAAGCCGTTGAGCGATCCAACAACAACGTCGGCGGAAATGTGGTTGAACAAGCAGGCCAATGGTCGGTGGTGCGCGGCATCGGGTTGATTCAATCAACGGCAGACATCGAGAACGTGGTGCTGACGGCGCAGAACGGCATTCCGATTTACGTGAAGAACGTCGCTAATGTGAAACTCGGAAATGCCTTTCGTGTCGGTGCGCTGGATAAGAATGGCAAAGAATCTGTTGGGGGAGTGGTCATCGCGCGTTACGGCGTGAATACGCTGGAAGTAATCGATGCGATCAAGCAAAAGATAGCCTCGATACAGAGTGGTTTGCCAGCCGGTGTGCGCGTTGTTCCGTTCTACGATCGGACGCAATTAATTAATCGCGCGACGCACACGCTCAAACGTGCGCTAATTGAGGAATTGATCCTCGTTACGCTGGCCCACATACTTTTCCTCGCGCACTTCCGCTCGATCCTAATTGTTACGCTGCCGCTGCCGCTCGCGGTCCTGCTGGCATTCCTTTTCATGTACTACCTGGGGCTAAGCTCCAATCTGATGTCGCTTTCGGGCATTGCCATAGCGATCGGCGTATTGGTCGACGCTGGGATTGTAGTAACAGAAAACGCGTTCCGTTTCATCGAACAGCGCAAGATTGATCCGAAAGATCGGCCATTGGTCTGGCGAACGGTTTTGGAATCGACCCGGTTGGTAGGGCGTCCCATCTTCTTTTCGATGGCGATCATAATCCTTGCTTTCATTCCGGTTTTCTCACTCACCGGCGAAGAAGGCAAACTCTTTCATCCACTGGCATTCACCAAGACGTTCGCTATGGTGGGGGCGACCATCATCGCGGTCACGCTCGTGCCCGTACTCTGCACACTTCTGCTGCGAGGCAAATTTCACGCTGAGCAGGCAAATCCGGCGATGCGGGCCTTGCACTTCATCTATCGACCGGTGCTGCGGTTCGCTTTGAATCATCGGGTGCTAACAGTCGCTTTTGCCGTCTTGCTCTTTAGCGGTGCGATCTTTCTGGCAACGGGAATTGGCAAAGAGTTTATGCCGCCGCTAAACGAAGGCGACCTGATGTTCATGCCGGTGACAGACCCCGCAATTTCGATTGATGAGGCGATCAAGATTACCGGCCGGCAGGACGAGATTCTCAAGAGCGTGCCGGAGGTTGAATGGGCAGTGGGCAAAGCGGGCCGCGCGGAAACCTCGACCGATCCCTCGCCGACGAATATGACTGAGACCGTAGTCCACTTGAAGCCGACCGAAGAGTGGCGAAAGGGCCTGACTAGAGAATCTTTGATCGCGGAACTTGACGAGAAGCTGCGTATGCCGGGCGTTACGAATATCTGGACGCAACCCATAAAGAACCGCATCGATATGCTCTCAACCGGAATTCGCTCGCAGGTGGGCGTCAAGGTATTTGGCAACGATTTGAAGACGTTGGAGCAAACTTCGCAGCGAATCGCGGAGACGTTACTCAACATTCCGGGAGTGAGTGATGTTTACGCAGAGAGAATTGGTGGTGCGCCTTATATCGACATTCATATTAACCGCGTGGCTGCGGCGCGCTATGGCATCGACGAGCGAGTAATTAACGACACCATCGAAAAGGGTATCGGCGAAACAAATCTTTCGGTGACCATCGAGGGCCGGCGTCGTTTTCCCGTGCGTGTCCGATATGCGCCGGAGTTCCGCGGCAGCGTGCAAGCTATCGGGCAAGTTCCCATCACCTCATCGACTGGCGCGCCCATTCCTCTATCGCAGCTTGCAGACATTACCCAGGTTCAGGGGCCGACGATGATATCCAGCGAGAACGGCCTGCTGCGCGGCACAGTACTACTGAACGTGCGCGGGCGAGACGTGGGCAGCTTTGTTGACGAGGCAAAGAACGCAATCGCGCGTCAAGTACAAATGCCTGCCGGCTACTACATCGAGTGGAGCGGCGAGTATGAAAACCAGCAGCGCGCTCGCAGTCGTTTGCTTCTGGTAGTGCCGATGGTGCTGATTGTGATCTTTGGTCTCCTTTACATCACTTATCACTCGGCGCTTGAAGCCGCGCACGTCCTGATGGCGGTGCCGTTCGCTTTGACCGGTGGCATCTATCTACTTTGGTTCCTGGGTTACAACTTCTCGGTGGCCGTTTGGGTGGGCTTCATCGCTTTGTTCGGGACAGCGGTGCAGACAGCAGTCGTGATGGTGATCTATCTGGAAGAAGCGGTTGCGCGCAAGCGGCGTGAAGTGAGTCAACTGACTCGGGCGTCGTTGCTGGAAGCTGTGACTGAAGGAGCGCTGCTGCGTCTGCGGCCAAAGGTGATGACAGTCTCAACCGTGGTCGCGTCGCTCTTGCCGATCATGTGGAGCAGAAGCGCGGGCGCGGAAGTCATGAAGCCCCTGGCGACGCCGGTCCTCGGCGGAATGCTTTCAAGTCTGCTGCACGTGCTGATCGTCACGCCGGTGATTTTCTTCTGGCTACGGGAGCGAGAACTGAAGAAGGAGCAACGTCGCAGCCACAACGGCGCTGCTGGCGTCATAGCGACAATCATTGTAGTCGCCCTTTTTGCTCCGACTGGAAGAGTCTCAGCCCAGGCCAGCACGGAGATCCAAACCACTCAAATCAAGTCTGAGTCCTCGCGTTATCTCGATCAGACAAACGGCATGACCGCCGACGAAGCAGTTGTGTATGCGTTGGCGCACAACGGTGAGCTGGAAGCTGCTCGTAAAGAGATCGATGCAGCGAACGGAATGGTCAAGCAAGCCCGACTGCGGGCGAACCCAAAACTTGATATTGAAGGCTCGCGGCAGATTCCTCCGGGCAAAGATAACAGCGTGATGGCGACCGCGATGTTGCCTTTGGAGCTGGGCGGACGCCGCTCCACGCGCATCGCCGTTGCTGAAAAAGAAGTCGAAGTTCGTGAGCGCGAAGTTGCCAACCGGGAGCGTTTGCTCGCCGGCGAAATACGCATGAAGTTTGGCGAAGCGCTGTCGCAAGCGATGAAGCTTTCATTCACTGATGAATTAGTGGAGGCGAATCAACAAAGTTTCAATCTTATCGCCGCCAAAGTCGTCGAGGGCGCCACGCCGCCGCTCGAACAAAACATGGCGCTGGTCGAACTTAATAGATTGAAATCGATGCGCGAGAGCCTCGCGAGCAAAGTAGAAGTATCGTTATTTGAATTGCGAAATCTGCTCGGTGTGGCACCCGAACAACCGCTGCGCCTGAAGGGTGACTTTGATCACCTCGTCGATCAACTGCCATCCGCATCTGAAGCGACTGAGCATGCATTGCGCGAGCGGCCAGACGTGCAGGCTTTTCGGGCCAATGAGAATCTAGCCTTAGCACGAATTGATCAGGCCCGAGCGGAAGGCCGTTTGGACGCTAGTCTTACTGCCGGCTATGAACGCATGAATTCCAGTTTCCCTGTCTTCGGCGTGAACGAGCACGGCCAGTTGCAACCCGTCCAGGACGTCTTCCACTTTTTGAAGTTTGGCGTCTCGCTCGACCTGCCCGTGAGAAATAAGAACCAGGGCGCAATCGAAGCTGCTATCGCAGACTCGGCGGCGGCTAAGTCTCGGCGGGAATTCTCAGAGTTGACTGTCCGTCGCGAAGTCGCATCGGCTTATGCGCAGTATGATCGGGCAGTCCGGGCAGAAGAGATCTTTCGAGTTGGCGCGCGTGACCCCGCCCGGTCCAATCTCGATGTTGTCAGGCAAACTTACGAGCTTGGTTCGAAGACGCTGATCGATTACATCGGAGAGCAGCGCCGTTTCATTGAATTGGAGAATGATTTCATTGATGCGCAACTTGCTGTTTACAACGCGCGAGTCGAGATCGGACGCGCCACGGCTTCACCGGAGTTGATGAAACGATGAGGTCAGTACTGCCTGCGGTAGCGGGCGGGTAATTCGAACTTAAGCCACAAAAAGGCACAAAAGGCGCAAAAAGTATGAACGAAAAAACTAACGGGCAAATCCAGGATGATGCGAATGGCGCCGCGCGATCGCAAGGATCACACACCAAGAACTGGCTGATAGCCATCACCTCTATCGCGCTGATTTTGATCGTCGTGATCGCCGCGTGGCTCTTGTGGCCAAAGCAAGCCGGCAAGCCCGTCGCCGCTCCTCGCTCGGTATCATTTGACGAGTCCCCACAACCGGCAACAGCCGGAGGAGAAAAACTGGCGTTGACTCCTGAGCAAATGCGAACCGTTCAGTTAAAGATCGAAACGGTGGGCGAGAGACCATCGTCCGAAGCAGCAGGGCAGATGGCAACCGGCGTGGTTCAGGCAAATACATATAAGGAGACTCCAGTTGTCTCTCTGGTGGGCGGAATAGTGCGAAGCGTTGGTGCCGAGCTGGGCCAAAACGTAAGGCGTGGTCAACGAATCGCGGTCGTCTTTAGCAACGAACTGGCGGAGGCGCAGTCGCGCTACCTCACAGCCGTTGCGACCCTCGACGAACATCATCGCCACCATCTGCGCACGATGAAGCTTGTTGAGATTGGCGCGGCGAGTCGTCAGGACTTGGAAATGGCCGCTTCGCAATACCGCGAAGCTGAATCAAACCTCGCGAATTTACGACAGAAGTTGCTGCTGCTGGGAATGACGGCGCAGCGAATAGACTCGCTAAATTCCACCTCCCAGATAAGTTCGGAAGTCACCGTGCCCTCACCCTCGTCCGGTACTGTGACCGGCCGCTCAGTTAATCCCGGCGAAGTGATTGAAGCAAACAAAGAGCTGATGCGGGTAACCGATCTCTCTATTGTCTGGGTCGTCGGTCAGGTTTATGAAAAGGATCTCGCGACCATTCGCGTGGGCAGCGGTGCGAACATCAGCTCAGATGCTTATCCCGGTCGAGTCTTTCGCGGTCGCGTGTCATACGTAGATCCTAAGATAGATCCAGCAACACGCACAGCACAGGTCCGAATCGAACTAAACAATCCCGGACAGATCTTCAAGATAGGCATGTATGTGAACGTCGCATTTGGCGCGTTGGGACTCGCGGAAAAAACGATGCCAATCGTTCCAAAGGATGCCATACAAGCCATTGGCAATCAGCAGTACGTTTTCGCCGCGACAGACAAATCCAATGAATTTCTGCTGCGACAAGTTAAGCTCGCGCCGGAGAGCAATGGCTTCTATCCCGTAATTGAGGGTGTGAGGGTGGGCGATCGCATAGTCACCGACGGTAGCTTCATGCTGCGCGCCGAATGGGTGAAACTGCATCCGAGCCAGTAAGCTATGGCCCTGCGCGCATCATTGTCACTAAACATCTTTTTCAGCTTGCCCGGCGATCACAATCTTTTCGACTGTACTCCAGTTTCTGGTCGTGGCGGCGACTCCGAATTCCTTCTCGATGAAGTTATTGGGAAAGCCAAATCGACCGTTCTGCTTGCGGCGCGCAAGTATGAAAGCGGCGCGATCCTGGACCGCAATGACTTTGAGGTTCTCCGTCCTGGATTCGGGCGGTGATTTCACGCGCGCGACTTCTGACCGCAGAAAAGTAACGAACATGACGTCTGTTTCCCGCTTCGCGCGCTTAAACGGATCGCGTTTTACCAGCGCTTCGAGGTCTGCAAGCGGAAAGACCATTACGGCGATTTGATGGCCAAACGTGTGCAAAAGTTTTTGTTCGATCTTCTTTGCGAGAAGGTCCGGTTTCGCGGCGCGGCTGTCAAAGATTACGTTACCACTGGCAATGTATGTCTTAACGTTGCGGAATCCGGCCGCAGTGAAAGCAGCCGCCAATGCTTCCATTTTTATGAGTTTGTTTCCGCCGACATTAATGCCGCGCAGGAAGGCGACGTATCTCACGATCTCAGGCATATGAGTATGCTGTTCTAATGAAGGAAACAAGACCGATCCACGAAACACACACGAAATATCAGAGCGATTGAAGTTTCGTGTTTTTTCGTGTGAGTTAGTGGACAGTTTTCTTTGCCAAAAACAGATCACGAATCGGCCAGCGTTTGCTTCACGGCTTCCCACCTTTCAATCCACGTTCTTCCAGGAGCGGCTCAACAATCGGATCGCGGCCGCGGAAGTTGCGAAACGTCGTGGCGACGTCTTGTGTGCCGCCGCGCGACAAAACCAGATCGCGAAAGCGTTGACCGTTCGCTCTGGTAAGCCCGCCGTGTTCCTTGAACCAATAGAACGCGTCGTCATCCAGCACTTCGCTCCAAAGATAAGCGTAATAACCGGCCGAGTAACCTCCGTCCCAGATGTGCGAGAAATACGTTGTGTGATAACGCGGCGGCACCTGCGGAAGATCGACCTGAAAACGCTTGAGCGCCGCAGCCTCGAATGCATTTACATCCTGCGCCGGTGTGTCCGGCGGCAACGAATGCCAGGCCATATCGAGCAATGCCGCTGAAACGTATTCAGTGACCGCATAACCCTGATTGAAAGTGCGCGAGCGCTTGATCTTATCGACGAGCGCCGGTGGCATCGGTTTACCGGTTTGATAGTGCTTCGCGTAATTCGCGAACACGGTCGGGTCAAGCGCCCAATGCTCGTTGAACTGTGAAGGAAACTCGACGAAGTCACGCGGCACGCCGCCCAACAGAGGGTAACGGATGTTCGCAAACATCGCGTGCAGGGCGTGACCGAACTCATGGAACATTGTGGTCACATCATCGAAGCTTAGCAGCGTGGGTTTACCGGCAGGCGGCTTTGTAAAGTTCGCGACGTTGATGACCACCGGCCGCGTTCCCAGCAAGCCACTCTGATCGACAAAGCTGTCCTGCCACGCTCCGCCATCCTTGTTCGAACGCTGGAAGTAATCGGCGTAAAAAAGCGCCAAAGATTTTCCGTTTGCGTCAAAGACTTCAAACACGCGCACGTCGGGTTGATAGACCGGCAGATCCTTTCGTTCCTTGAACGTGACGCCATAGAGTTTGTTAGCGGCAAAGAACACGCCGTCATGAAGCACGTGCTCGAGCTCGAAATACGGTTTGATTTGGGAATCATCCAGGTCGTATTCGGCCTTCCGCACTTTCTCGGCATAGTACTCCCAATCGGCTGGGCCAAGCGTGAAGCCGCCTTTCTCCGCGTCGATCAGCTTCTGCATGCGCCCGGCTTCGTCGCGAGCTTTCGACGTGGCGGCGGGAACAATGCCCGTCAGCAACTTCTCGGCCGACTGTGGCGTCTTGGCCATTTGATCATCGAGCGTGAAAGTCGCGTGATCCGGATAACCCAGAAGCTTGGCCCTTTGCGCGCGCAACTGCGCTAGTCGCGCCACAATCGCTTTAGTATCGTTCTCGCCCCCGTGATTACCGCGACTCTCCGAGGCCTGGAACAGGCGTTCGCGCACGGCTCGATTTTTCAGAAACGTCATCGCCGGCTGTTGCGTCGTATTCCGTAGAGCTATGACCCATTTGCCGGTCAAGCCGCGCTCTTTCGCCAGCTCGGCCGCCGCGGCGATATCGTTTTCACTCAGGCCGTCAAGATCGGCTTTATTGTCGATGACCACCGCACCATTGTTCGTTTCAGCAAGTACATCGTCTTCAAATTTGGTCGTCAGCTTCGCCTCTTCCTGATTCAGGCCGCGCAGAATTTCTTTGTCAGCTTCAGAGAGCAGCGCGCCCGAGCGCACGAACGTCTTGAAATATCGCTCAACCAGATAGCGTGATTCCGGATCAAGTTTCAGCGAAGCGCGGCTGTCGTAGAGTGCCTTGACCCGCGCGAACAACTTCGCGTTCAGAAAGATGGCATCGGAATGAGCAGCCAGCTTCGGCGCTTCATCAGCCTTTATCTTTTGCAGCGTGTCGCTGGTGTTGGCGGTCGTGAGATTGAAGAAAACCTTGGTGACGCGCGTTAACAGAGCGCCGGAACGCTCCATCGCTTCGAGCGTGTTCGCAAACGTCGGGGACGCCGGATTGTTGGCGATAGCATCAATTTCCACCAACTGGTTTTTCATCCCTGCTTCAATCGCCGGCGCATAATCGCTCTCCTTTATTTTGTCGAATGGTGGCGCGTGAAATGGCAGCGTGCTCTCGCTGAAAAATGGATTAGTCTCGACCGCCGCCGAGACATGGCCCGACTTCGCCGGGTACTTGAGAGAAAGAAGACTCATAGCCAGGATAACAACGCCCACAATTAATGATTTAAATCTCATGCTGATTTTACTCCCCATCAGACGATCGCAAATT
>QHXH01000536.1 GCA_003222855.1 Acidobacteriota bacterium | reverse complement strand
TTAACGACTTGCGCTACTTCGCAAGTTAACGACTTGCGCTACTTCGCAAGTTAGCAACTTGCGCTACCCAGGAATGATCGCCACTTCCAACCAATAGCGCCTCAGTTTGTCGCGATTCGTGGCGCGGTACGCCGCGTAGTCGCGGGCAATGCCGGCATCGGGACGCGCAAACAAGACGAAGGCTTCCAGCAACCCTGCGTCGTTGAGTTTGACCAGCGTCTCCAGCGATGCTTCGAGTTGTTTTACCTTGCCCGACTTCAAATCTTTCGCGCATGCTTCGGCAACCATGCGTAGGGCCGCCGCCTCTTCTTTCAGGCTGTGGCGATAGGCCGGCTCATTGGGATAATTCTTTGAAAAATCACTCTTCTGCCAGGCGATTCTCGTCAGGTCATACATGAGCCATTCGTTTGAGCCATCCTTGCTGTCGAAGGTCCGCGGATCGATATTGAGCGTCGTGTTCGCTCCCTGCGTGGTCGTTGAATTGGGCGGCACGATGTGCGGATGGCCCAATTGCACTTTGTGCCGTTCTGCCCATTGTGTCAGCCCCACGTACGCGCGGCGGCCATACGGCTCGGCGACGATCGCTTCGACGAATTTGTCGCGCGCTTCATTGGTCTTGCCTTGCGCATCCAATGCGTCGCCCCAATAGCGATATGCAGTTTCGACATTTGCATTGATGGCGATCGCTTTTGCAAACCAAACTCCGGCCGCATCAAAGTGATCGTTGCGAAACTGCGGATCCGTCGAAGTCATTGCCTTCTTGAATTCCGAGTCGCCGGCATACAACGCAGCGTCGTAAAGATTTGGATCTGATTCGAGCGCACGCTTATAGGCCGCAATCGCTTTGTCCATATCGCCGCGCATAAAGGCGGCTTCGCCTTCGCGAATTGCGGCTTCCGCAGATTGAATCTTTGAAAATGGAATCTGGCTAATGTCTGGTCCGGATAAAGCGTCGACCGTCATTTTCGTGAGATTGCTGTTGTCGCCAAGCGATTGCGACTTCATTAATACCGAACGCGCGCGGTCACGCATTTTTTGACGCGTAGCCGGATCCTTTTCGTCGATTGTATTTGCGTAAAGCGCAAACCCAAGCCGCGAAAGGACAATCGGATCGTTTGGGTAAGCGAGCGCCACTTTCTCCAACAGCGGCAAAGCCGCGGCCATGTTCTGCGACTCGTAAGTATCAAGCGCGCGCTGACGCTCTGCAGGATCCTGTGTCTGTCCCGTCGCGCAAACGAAAACGGAGAAGACGAACGCAGCCACGAAGGCTGCGGAGAACAGGATTCTTCTTGCAGTTAAGGTAGAATTGAACATGATAAGGGCCTCGCCGGCGAAGTAAGGTCTGTCTGACGAAGGAAGTCTATGGTTAATTGTGAAAGAGATCAATGATACTTTTTGAAAGGAGCCAGGCGATGACGGAAAAGTTCATTTGTATGATGACGCGTACGTTGGCGCTGCTTTTTGTGATCGCAAATCTGCAGCTCGGCGCCCAAAGCAACTCACCGCTTTCAAAGCATGCTTCGGTAAGTGGGGATGCTGCGGAATGGCAACGTTATACCGTCGATGATGAAGATTTCTCAGTATTTCTGCCGGTGATGCCTGCAATGGCAACATCGTCTATGTACATTGATCGAACCAGGACCCGGCGTGAGCGAATTATTGCCGCGTATGAAAACGGCGTAGTCTATTCTGTTGTTACCTATGAAAAGAAATCACTGTCGCTCCAGGACCTCATCCGCCCGCTCATAACCAGCAGTGAACCCTCCTCGGCCACCCCAACTGTCACAGTTGACGGTGTCGCGGGACAAAGCTTCCGTTTCGAAAATGAAGATCTCATACGTGCTAATCAGATCTTTGAGACCTCCCAACATCTTTATGTGTTTAGCGCAATGGGCTCAAAACTCGGTGATCCCGTAAATGGCATTCCGAAGTTTTTTTCGTCAATCAGTTTCGTCAAAAACCGCCAGGGCACTCGAGTTATAGACGGGCCCGGCGAACAACCGACTTTGAATTCGCAAACAAATCCGGCTGACCCAGCCGTCTTTTCCGGCCGAGATGTGACCCGCAAAGTCAGAGTGGCTACCAAGCCTGAGCCGTATTACACCGAGGAAGCAAGAAGACACCAGA
>QHXH01000535.1 GCA_003222855.1 Acidobacteriota bacterium | reverse complement strand
CCGCTCGGCGGCAAGAGCTGGAAAAAGAGTTATCAGGCGCTGCGCGCAACTGGTCGCATGGGCGTCTTCGGAATGTCAGTCGCGTCGGCTTCGGGTATTAAAGGAAAGATTCGCGCGCTAAAAGCGATCCTTTCGATGCCGCGCTTTAATCCGATCGGGTTAATGAATCGCAACAAGGGCGTGTTCGGCCTGAACCTGGGCCACATGTGGGGCGAAGGTGAAAAAGTCGCCGCCTGGACCAGCGAGATCATGCGCGGTGTCGCCGCAGGTTGGATCAGACCTCATGTCGATCGCGCCTTTCCCTTCGATCAAATCGCCGACGCTCACACCTATATTGAATCCCGCAAAAACATCGGCAAGGTTGTTTTGGTGCCTTAACATTTGGATCTCGCCGTTTTCACTCCGTCAGGAGCGAGGAATCCGGAAATTTGAACTAGAGATTTACGCAACAACTGATGTTAGAATGCTGGCCACCTTGAACAGCCAGGACTGTCCTGAACCGATGTCTGAGTCAAGAAGTGCAATTGCACGCAGCGGCTTCGGCGCCACGATGCGCCGCGATGCGTGGTGGGTTGAGCTGATTCCGGTGGTACTCATACTCGGTGCGTTCAGCATCTACGCGACGTGGCGAACTTTTGAGAATAACTATTATGAGTTTGGACCTTACCTGTCTCCATTCTATTCGCCGCTAATCAAACCGAAGTGGTGGCCGCTGTCACCGGCGATTTTGATTCTGTGGGCGCCGCTCGGGTTTCGCGCCACCTGCTATTACTATCGCAAAGCTTACTATCGCGCTTTCTTTCTTGATCCGGGCGCGTGCGCAGTCGGCGAGTCGCACCCGCACCGTTACAGCGGCGAAACACGTTTCCCATTCATCCTGCAAAACCTGCATCGGTACTTTCTCTATGTGGCCATCGTCTTTCTGTTAATTCTCTGGTACGACGCCATCGCTGCTTTTTGGTTTGCCTCGCCGACGGGTAAACATTTCGGCGTCGGAGTAGGTTCGCTGGTGCTGCTCGCGAACATCATTCTGCTTTCGTTCTACACGTTGTCATGCCATTCGCTCAGGCACATCATCGGCGGCAATGTTGATTGCTTCTCGTGCGTAGTCGCCGGCGGGCCGCGGCACGGCGCTTGGCGTGGCGTTTCGTTCCTTAATGAACGGCACATGTTCTTCGCGTGGTGGAGTCTGTCATCGGTAGCGCTGGCTGATCTGTACGTCCGCCTGGTGGCGTCCGGTGCAATCACCGACTTGAGACTGCTGTGACCGAAAAGTACGAAACCCATGAACACGACGTTTTGATCATCGGCGCAGGCGGCGCCGGGCTGCGCGCGGCAATTGAAGCGCTGGCGCGGGGCGCGAGCGTGGGCGTCGTGTGCAAGTCGCTGCTTGGCAAAGCGCATACCGTCATGGCTGAAGGGGGGATCGCCGCAGCCATGGCGAATGTCGATCGCGCCGACGACTGGCGCACGCACTTTCGCGACACGATGCGCGGCGGCAAGTTTCTGAACAACTGGCGTATGGCCCAGATTCATGCCCAGGAAGCGCCCGAGCGTGTGAGCGAACTGGAAGAATGGGGCGCGCTTTTTGACCGGACCGCCGACGGAAATATCTTGCAGCGCGCTTTCGGCGGCCACAGTTTCAAACGACTCTGTCACGTCGGCGATCGCACAGGTCTCGAAATGATCCGGACGTTGCAGGATCGCGGCGTGCACCTCGGCATAGACGTCTACATGGAATGCGCGATCACGTGTTTGCTGAAAGACGATGAGCGAATCGCAGGCGCTTTCGGTTACTGGCGCGAGAACGGGCGCTTCGTTGTTTTCAAGGCAAAGTCAGTCGTGATCGCTACGGGTGGAATCGGCAAAGCGTGGCGCATTACCTCAAATTCGTGGGAGTACACGGGAGACGGCATGGCTTTGGCTTACGACGCGGGCGCCGAATTGATGGACATGGAGTTCGTACAGTTTCATCCGACGGGAATGGTCTGGCCGCCAGGCGTGCAGGGAATACTCGTGACTGAAGCCGTGCGCGGCGAAGGCGGCATGCTGCGAAACAAAGACGGCGAGCGCTTTATGGAGCGCTATGATCCCGAGCGAATGGATCTTTCCACGCGCGATGTAGTGGCGCGAGCCATCTATACTGAAGCCAAGGAAGGTCGCGGGACGGAGCATGGCGGCGCATATCTCGACATTTCACACAAGCCGGCTGAATACGTGAAGAAAAAACTGCCGAGCATGTATCACCAGTTTCGCGAACTTGCCGACGTGGACATCACGAAAGGGCCGATGGAAGTTGGCCCGACGTGTCATTACATGATGGGCGGTATTCGGGTGGAGGCTGAAACCGCACAATCGAATGTTCCCGGCCTATTCGCCGCGGGCGAGGCCGCCGCGGGTCTGCACGGCGCGAATCGTTTGGGCGGAAATTCGCTTTCAGATTTGCTCGTCTTCGGCCGTCGCGCGGGTTTGGCGGCGGCGGAACACGCGAAGCAAACCGCCGCGCCGGCAATAGACGATGCTCAGATTGACGACGCAACGCGGGAAATGCTCGAGCCGTTTGAGCGCAGCGAGGGCGACAGTCCGTACGATGTGCATCGCGACTTGCAGGAAACGATGCAGAACTACGTGGGGATTTTTCGCAGCGAAGAAGATCTCAAGCATGGTCTTTCCGAGATTCAAAAGCTGAGAGACCGCGCGGACAGAGTTCACGTTGACGGCTCGCGCTTGTTCAATCCGGGTTGGCATCTGGCGCGCGATCTGAAATCGATGCTCACCGTTTCAGAAGCTGTGGCGTTGAGCGCTTTGGAACGTAAGGAAAGCCGCGGCGCGCATAGCCGGATCGATTTTCCGCAATACGATGAACAGTGGAGCAAGCTGAATAATATTATCCTGCGCGATGGAGATGCGATGCGTTTGA
>QHXH01000534.1 GCA_003222855.1 Acidobacteriota bacterium | reverse complement strand
TATTGCTGTTAACTTGCGGCGCGCTCTCAGGGCAGACCCGAGAACCTCGCGTTCGGAATGTTGTTCTGGTTCACGGCGCCTGGGCAGATGGTTCTGGCTGGAAAGGCGTTTACGACATTCTGGTTAAGGATGGATATAACGTCAGCATCGTCCAAGAGCCGGAGACATCCTTTAAAGATGATGTGGCTGCGACGAAGCGCGTTCTCGCTCAACAGGATGGACCGTGCATTCTTGTCGCTCACAGTTATGGCGGAGCGGTAATTACCGAAGCGGGAACGGATCCATCAGTTGCCGGATTGGTCTACGTCGCGGCCCACATGCCGGATGCGGGAGAAAATGAGGCTGACGACGGGAAACGATTTCCAAGTGACCTCAGCAAATCCAATGCAATAAAGAAAACGGCTGACGGTTTCACTTATCTCGACCCCGCGCAGTTTCATGAATACTTCGCAGCTGATTTGCCGGCCGAGCAGGCCGCTCTGATGGCGCGATCGCAGGTGCTGAACGCCGCCGACAATTTCAAAGCAATCATCACCACGCCCGCCTGGAGAAACAAACCAAGCTGGATGTTGGTGGCGACAAAGGACAGGACGATCAACCCCGACCTCGAGCGCTGGTACGCCAATCGAGCTAGTAGCCGCACGGTCGAGGTCTCAGGCGCGAGTCACTCGGTCTACGTCTCCAGGCCGAGAGAGGTTGCAGCCGTTATCGAAGAAGCGTCATCGCAAATTCGGTAATTCAAACGACCTGCTGCGTTGAATCAAAAATCGAATAGCCGTTTAGAAACAAATCAAACTGACAAAAGGAAAAGTAATATGAAAAGAAATGGTTCGATAAAAACAGCGGAGCTTCGCCAGAGACGCGACGCTCCACTAACCACACCGACCGATCTGACCCGCCCAGCCACCAAAGACATTGCCGGCGCCATGAACGCGATTCTCGCCGACGTGTTCGCGCTCTATCTCAAGACCAAAAACTTCCACTGGCACATGAGCGGTGCGCATTTCCGCGATTATCACCTGCTTCTCGACGAACAAGGCGAGCAGCTTTTCGCCATGACCGACCCCATCGCGGAGCGAATTCGAAAAATTGGCGGACTCACGATCAAATCGATCGGGCACATCGCGCGTCTTCAGCGCGTGCTCGATAACGACGCGGACTATGTCGATCCGGCGGACATGATCGCCGAATTGGCCGACGACAACAAGACGCTGGCCGCGCGTCTGCGCGAGGCCCACAACGTGTGCGACGAGCATCGCGATATCGCCACCG
Source organism: Acidobacteriota bacterium (assembly GCA_003222855.1). Classification (GTDB taxonomy): domain Bacteria; phylum Acidobacteriota; class Blastocatellia; order Pyrinomonadales; family Pyrinomonadaceae; genus UBA11740. The sequence continues at coordinate 976 of QHXH01000534.1, read as the reverse complement.
CGAGCCTGATCGAAGTTTGGATCGATGAAACCGAGCGCCGCACATGGTTTTTGTCAGAAACGAAACGGGGCGCTTAAGCGATTCTCTATTATATGAGTGCAACAATGACTACGACCGCGCGCCCTGCCGAAGCGAGCGGAACATTTTTGATTGGCGATATTTCTGTTCACCGACTCGGTTTCGGTGCAATGCAACTCACCGGCGACGGCGTTTGGGGAGAACCGCCCGATCATGACGAGGCGATTGCAGTCCTGCGTCGCGCAGTCGAGTTGGGAATCAATCTCATCGACACTGCCGACTCCTATGGGCCCATCGTTTCCGAGTGTCTCATCACCGAGGCGCTGCATCCATATCCGGCCGATCTTTTGATTGCGACAAAAGCCGGCTTTCAGCGTCCAGGCCCAGATAAATGGGTCGAAGATGGTCGGCCGAAGCATCTTCGGGCGGCGGTCGAAGGTAGCCTCCACCGGCTGCACGTTCCGCGGATCGATTTGTTACAACTGCATCGGATCGACCCGAAAGTGCCCATGGAAGATCAAATCGGCGCGTTGGTGGATCTTCAGCGCGAGGGCAAGATTCGCCATATCGGATTGTCTGAAGTGAGCGTAAAGCAGATCGAAGCGGTCCGGCGCATCACCCCGATTGTTTCAGTTCAAAATCGATACAATCTGGTCGATCGACAATCCGAAGACGTGCTGGAACATTGCACGCGAGAAAATCTCGGATTCATCCCCTGGTTTCCACTCGCCACCGGCGAACTCGCGAAACAGGACGGTCCGCTGACGCGGGCAGCGAAGCGCCTCAACGCAAAGCCGGCGCAGATCGCGCTGGCGTGGCTGCTTCAGAAATCTCCGGTCATGCTTCCGATTCCCGGAACGTTGAAAGTCAAACACTTGGAAGAAAATACCGCCGCGGCTTCGATTGAGCTGGACGATTCGACCATGCAAGAGTTGGAACGTCTCGGTAAGAGCTAATA
>QHXH01000533.1 GCA_003222855.1 Acidobacteriota bacterium | reverse complement strand
CGTCATCGAAAGCATCAGGTTTAGCAGAATGTAGGGATAAGGATCGAACTGTGCGCCGTCTGCGCCGCGGCCATATCGGACGAGCACAAATGTATTAAGTGCCATCCACGCAATCAGAAAACTTAAATAAATAATGATGAACGTCCACGAACCGCCGAACGACGCCACCTTGTCGGCAATTCGTTGACCGATCGTCGATTTTGCCTCCATCTCAACGTTGATGTTGCGGGACGCGCGTTGTGAGACGAGCAGGTTGGTCTGTCGCATGCGTTGGGCGATTTCGCAAATCACGTCGATCGCGGCGTCAGGATGATCGATGAGAAATTTTTGAAAATCGTCGCTGCTCAAACGGTGCAGATGAATGTCAGTAACGGCCGTGGCGCTGCTTGATCTCTCGCCCCGATCCAAGACCGCCAGTTCACCGAAGAAATCTCCCGGTTTCAATTCCGCCAGAGTTACTTCTTTCACATCTTCGTCATAAACCCAGATGCGGACGTTGCCTTCTTCCAAAATATAAAGCGCGTCGCCGCGATCGTGTTCGTTGAAGATCGTCTCGCCCGCTTTATAGTTGACTTGATCGACTTCTTCGGCCAGGTGTTCGAGCTCGTGAGGCTCAAGCCGTTTGAAAAGGGGAACGCGAGCCAGGCTCTGCGCTTCTTCGCTCAGGTTATTCATCTGTGCTGACATAACAGTTCGGGTCCTCAATAGAATAGATCACATGCTCTCCAGCCGTTCGAGCAGTTGATCGGTAACCGCAAATGGATCTGTCGCCGGCTCGTTCTGGCTGCGATCTTCGACAGTCTTTACCAGCTTCATCACATCCGCACCAAGCTCCTCGTCATCGGAATTGACTTCGATGCAATCCGGCGAATCAAAAGGCGTGATGAAGAGATAGCGCGGAACGCCGGAGTCGCTCAACGGCGCTGCCGGACCGAGAATCAACAGATTATTGCTCAGGCGCGCATATCGATGCGCCGAACCGGCCTGGCGTTCCCAGTGAAGCTCGCCGCTATTGGTCGTCGCCTCGATTTTCGAGATCAGATTTCGCAGCCGCTCAGTGGTGGCCGAATTACGAACCATGTCGCCTCCGATCGATCGATAGGAAATTCGCGCCGAAGATTAACATCTTCTCAACCAGATGGGAATGATGAATCGCTGAAGCGATCAAGGCTCGTCAGGCAGAAAAAGTTTGATATCATCGCCCATGTTATTGTGGTGACCCGATTTGGTTTTCTCTGCGTAGTCTCGGCGTCCTCTGCGTCTCGGCGGTGACCTTTCGGTTCAATTAGGCTCACCGCGGAGTCGCAGAGATCGCCGAGGTGGCGCAGAGAATTTCAGATCCGGCGCTACTCGCGTTACCACTCCAAAGAATCCAATGGCCCAGTCTAACCAAACTGATAAATCACGCCATCACGACGCGCCGGCAGTTCCGCATTCAGAGCCCGCAGGCGGAACTGCATCGTTGGAAGCAGCCATGGTGAGCGAGAAGAATCCGCTAAAGCGCTTCTTCAAATTGCTTGGTCCGGGATTGATCACGGGCGCATCGGACGATGACCCGTCGGGCATTGGAACATATGCTGTTGCCGGCGCCGCGTTTGGCTTCGCCACCCTGTGGACTGCATTGTTTACCTGGCCGTTGATGGTTGCTGTGCAGCTTACCTGCGCGCGAATCGGAATGGTGAGCGGCACGGGTCTGGCCGCGGTCCTGCGGCGTCATTATGCAAGAAACTTACTTTACCTGACAGTCTCGGGATTGGTGATTGCGAATACGATTAACGCGGGCGCGGATATCGGGGCCATCGCCGCGGCGATCAATCTCTTGGTTCCGGTTCCCATCGCCCTGCTGGTAGTGCCGATCGCGCTGATTATTCTGGCGCTCCAGATTTGGGGTTCCTACCGTTTGATCGCCCGCACATTCAAATGGCTGGTGCTCGCGCTGTTTGCTTACGTTGGTTCCGCTTTCTTTGCCCGGCCTGATTGGCTCGCAGTGATGAAGACGACGTTCATACCGCGACTCAGTTTTGACGCGGCGTTTCTGGCGACGCTGGTGGCAATCTTCGGCACGACGATTTCGCCCTATCTGTTTTTCTGGCAAGCCGATCAGGAAGTCGAAGAGGAAATCAGTTTCGGTCGCGTGACTCGCGCCCAGCGGCGCGGGGCTTCGGACGCCGAGATGAAATACGCGAGATGGGATGTCCACCTGGGGATGTTGCTCTCGAATCTGGTCATGTATTTCATCATTCTGGCGACGGCGGCCACTCTTTTCAAAACGGGCAAGACTAACATTCAATCCGCAACTGATGCCGCTGAAGCCCTGAAGCCTTTGGCCCATGGAGCGGCCTCGCTCATGCTGGCGGTTGGTTTGATTGGCAGCGGCTTTTTGGCCGTTCCCGTTCTTACCGGCTGTAGCGCCTACGCCGTTTCTGAGGCAGCCGGGGGACGTTATGGCTTTAACCAGAAATTTCGACAGGCCAAGCTTTTTTATGGCGTGATCATTGGGTCGACTTTGATTGGAGTGCTAATCAATTTCGTTTTAGCCCCGCCGCTGCTCGTCGCGATTATGCTGGTCGCCAACAATCGTCAAATCATGGGCGAGAGAGTCAACGGTCGCTGGACGAACATTCTGGGATGGACCACGACACTCGTAATGTTCGTCGCCGCTGTCGCTTTGGTATTGACGTGGGGTCAATAAGGATTAGACTGAGCGCTGATCATGGCTCGCGCGCCGAAACGCCGATTATTGCTTGTGTGCAGCTTCGCCTGCGCCTTAATTTTGTTTCCCTTTCAAGCCGCCGCGCAATCGCCCTCTACGACGCCGTCCGCCTCACCCGATCAAAGCAATCAGAAAAAGCCCGATCGCGATCCGATCGAAAACGCTGACGAGTTCAAGTCCAAATTAACTTTGGGAATTTACTTCATCACCGGCGCCCAGGCTTATGACCTGAATTTGCGACATCAATTTGGTCCGGTCACCGCCTGGATCGCCGGCTATAAGGACACCAACGGGAATCAACTCATCCGCGTCGGCGGTCAATACGATTATCACAAGGCCTGGTTTCATTTCGTGCCTACGGGCGAGATTGAAACGACTAAAGGCGCATCGCTCTCGCTTTATTCTGAGTTGGGGCACGACACGGTTGCGATCGTTGGGTACTCGCGGACCAATTTGAAGACATTCTTCGACCTGTTCTGGGATCCGGGCGACGCGATGCAACTCGGCGTGGCACACAAGATCAGCAGCTACGATCGCATCCAGGCGTATACGATCTTCGATGTGCGTCTGCACACCGCGCAGGAAAATACGCACGTCCTCTATCGCCACAAATTAAATCGCAATAACGGCATCACCTTTGACGGCGTCTTCAAATCAGGACGCATCGATTCCGGCAAGTTCATTCACACGGCCGGCATCGGAGCTTACTACGATCGGCCGAAATGGTTTTGGAAGCTCTACTTCGATCCGCACGTAAACTTTACGGATCACACGATGGTTCGCACCGGCATCGGTTTCAAGTTTTAGTAGTGGGGGCAGTAGCCCGACCGTCAGGGAGGGCGTTCATACGCGACGTTCACGCCCTCCCTGACGGTCGGGCTACTGCCCCGTTCCAACTCACGATCTCCTTGTAACGAAAAGTCTTGAAAGTTATGCTAGACCGAAGTTAGAACTTGTCGCCAAATCTGAATTCGCGTGAGCGCCGACAAAAAGAGATTCATCGAAGGCAAGCTGTCTTCTGCGCTTCACGCCCTCAAATACCGCAACTTCAAGTTTTTCCTCGGCGGCCAGCTCGTCTCATTAATCGGTAATTACATTCAAACTGTCGCCCAGGCGTGGCTGGTTTATCGACTCACGGGTTCGGCGGCGCTGCTGGGCCTGGTGGCATTCTCAGGACAGATCTCGATCTTTGTGCTCGCTCCGATTAGCGGCGTCGTCGCAGATACTAAATCAAAACGAGGCATCCTCTTTGTCACACAGATCGCGCCGATGGTGCTGACCTTTATTCTGGCCCTGCTTACGCTCATGGCTCGGGTTCAGGTCTGGCATGTCTTCATGATCGCGGCCCTGCTAGGCGTCATCAATGCGTTTGACTTTCCCGTGCGGCAGGCATTTGTCGCTGAGTTGGTCACGAAAGAAGATCTGATGAGCGCGGTCACGCTGAATTCTTCGATGATTAATAGCGCGCGAACGATCGGCCCAGGCATCGGCGGTTTGCTGGTCGCCAGCGTCGGCGAAGGCTGGTGCTTTCTCGGCAATGCGTTGAGTTACGTCGCCGTGATCATCGGTTTGATGATGATCAAATCCGATGCATCGCCCAAGAAACCGGCTCGTCATCTGCGCGCGAGCGTGGCAGAGGCATTCAATTTTGCGCGGCACACCGGACCAGTCGGCGGACTGCTCGTCTTGTTGGGATTGATCAGTTTCATGGGCCTGCGCTATGAAATTTTGATGCCGGTGTACGTGCGCGAGATGTTGCACGGCGGCCCGACTGAATTCGGATTGCTGATGGGCGCCTCGGGCATCGGTGCAATTTTCGGATCGATCGTGCTCGCAGCTTTCGGCAACGTGCGCACGCTGGGAGATTGGGTCGGATTCGCGGCTGCGGGATTTGGCGTCAGTCTGGTGCTGCTCTCAACGTCACATTCATTCGGATTATCTCTGGCCGTGATGTTGCTGATCGGCTTTACTATGGTGACGTTGCTCGACGCCTCTAACACGCTGGTGCAAAGAATTGTTCCTGACCACCTGCGCGGTCGGGTGATGGCAATCTGGACGATGATGTTAAGCGGTCTGGCCCCGTTTGGTTCGCTCGTAGTAGGGGTATTGGCCCAGCACTTTGGTTCGAGAAGAACATTTGCGGCGGGCGGCATGGCCTGCGTGATGGGCGCGATGGCCTTTGGATTTTCGTTGCCAATCCTCCAGCGCGAGGCGCGAAAACTAATAGCCAAACGCGGAGGCGAAGATGGAACGCTCGTAATGCAACAACCAGACGAGAGCAAGTCGAATGCGTAGTCGTTCGGACACCGGAAGCTATCGAATTCTTTCAGACGAATCGGTTTCATTCTCACATGGCTTTAGCCAGGTGAATTGCGCCAAGCCAAGATCTGGAAACCGTTTAAACGGGTTCCTTCCTCCTCACACTTCCGATCACCCGGCTTCAGGAAGCCGCGTGTGAATGAGAATCTCGACCTGC
>QHXH01000532.1 GCA_003222855.1 Acidobacteriota bacterium | reverse complement strand
CATGGCGAACTCTGGCCGACCATCGCGCTCCTGATCATTTCGCGGCGGGGGTCGTTTCTTTCACGCCGCTTTCGGATCAGAGCACGCGCGTGACCCTAAAGCTGACCTCGAGCTTCGGCGGCGCGGTCTCGCGCCGTGTCGGCATTTACCTCCAAAATTTTAAGAAGCTGATTGAAAATGAGGCGGCTAAAGAAGACTGGCGCTGACGATCAGCAGCGAAGATCTGATTCCATTCTTGAGACTGTTGAATCGGTTGCAGAACAAACTGGTTTTCCGCTGCGTCGGATTGTCGATCATTACTCATATCCGCGATGGGGTAGTCTCAGAAATCGCGTTCGATTTGATTGTGGACGTGTCCAAAAGAGGCAGTCACAATCCTTGAAATCAATGGTTTCGCAATCCTAAGTCTGGCGCCTCAGAAGCGCCGCAAGAGTTTCCGCAATCCGGTGGTCCGTGCTCGAGCGAGCATCTGATTCAAAGTCAATTGCCTCTTCTGCACTGGAAAGCAGTTACGAAGTTTGCAACCATGAAAATACACGTTGATGCTAAGTTAGCCTGGGAAAACGTTATTTGCACCGTTAGCTCAATTGGCAGAGCAAGTGACTCTTAATCACTGGGTTGCAGGTTCGATTCCTGCACGGTGCATTTTCTTTTGATTCTGGATTTAAAATCCCCTTCTAGGAGGGAACAGTTGAGCTTCGGCGTCGGTTAGGCCTCCGGCGACGCGCGTCGCGATGGACGTAAAACTGCCTATAAGATTGGTCAAAGTCTGCGTGGAAATCTGCACGAGACTTCTTCGAGAGCGCTGACAGCAGGATACCCACAACGCCAAGCCAAACGCCGGCACTCAATGCGCCATTTGTCTCGAACCACGCTACCGCTGACGGCCAGAAGAATCTGACCAGGAACAGGATCACAGACAAATGCAGAATCCAAAGAACCGGAGGGAACAGCAGACGCCGATATACCGCCGCGCGCATCTCTCCACTCGACACCAGGTGAATCGCCCGAGGCAAGCCCAACAATATTGGGAGCGCAATCCGAGCAGTGACGAACAGACCGCTAACGAACCCAAGTGGTAGCCACAGCAACGCGAACCAACCCTGCGCCTTCACCATCACGCCGAGTAGTAAGCAAAAGAGAAGCGCGATGATCGTTTGCACGTGGCCGGGGCTGACTAGATACAGATTCTAAGCCATCTGCTCAACCCAAAAATCATCGGCGTATTTACCGTAAGGCGAACCTCCAGGGCCGCACCCAATCAATCAATCATGCTCGATGGTCAAGATCATCATTTGCCGGACCAAATCCATTCGGTCGCAAAACTGACCACGGCCTGTCCAATTCTTCCATTCCTTGCACGCACGATAAATACGGCTGAACGGTGTTTCGCGAATTACATCTTTCGCCTTCGTCCACTCCCAGCCTTTTCCGAATCCGGCCCACAGCCGCCAATGCTGAAGACATTCGGGCCGCTCCTTCGACAAATACTTCGCCAAATATCCGGAAAACTGCGGCGCAATAATTTGCGTTTTGATTCAACCGACCGCGATCCGCTGCCGCTTACGCAACAGAATCGCGCCATAAATGCATAATGGTATTGGGGCGAAAGCCAGTGCCGCGGCGCGTAACAACGAAGGTTGAATTTCGATTCCGAGCCGGTTGACATGAACGAACGCATTCATCCCGCCGTGCAAAACTGCAACCGGCCAGATCGATCTGCCTGCAATTCTCAAACATGCGAATACCACTCCGAGCAGAAATGCCCATACCAATTGTGCAGCGACGCGCGCTTCAGCGTGACCGGCAAAAAGGTTCAAGGCGTGCGGAACACTAAATAAAACGCTGGAAATAAGAATTGCCCGCCAAACATCGCTCAGCCTCTGATCGTCTGGACTAGCGTTTAGGAGGAGCGATAGAATGAGGCCGCGAAACACCAACTCCTCGAGTGCACCAGCGGCAAAACCGTTGAGCGCGACGCCGCCAGACGATCAGCGAGTAAACCGCGACAGGCACAACGATCAGCCACGCCCGTGACGACGGTGAACTCAGCGCGTTGGAATCCCAATTGAGTTTCCGAATGGCGAAGATTGCGATTAATCCGACAATGAAGCGCGCAACGGCCGCAGCGTATTCTCTCCCGGCCGGATCGGTGAACCGCGATGCAGGGAGACTAACCAGAAAAATAGTCGCGGCGAGGAAGGCGATCGTAATCGCAAGGCCGATCCAAATTTTCCGCGCAAGAGTACTAGGAGCCACTCAAACGTGGTTCTATTGATACGGATGCCGAGCGTCAATGCGAATAAGCATCGATGCCTCATTGGTTGGCAAGCCGACGGCTTCAGCAATTAAGGCTGGTGTTCACGAGGCTTCGCCGCGTTAACCCAGCTGGATTTCTGGCGGGACCTCGGGATTCATCAACGACGCGCCGCCATCGGCGTAAATCACTTGCCCAGTTATCCAGTCAGCTCGCTTTGAACAAAGGAGCGTCGCAACGTCGCCGACATCCTCGGGCGTTCCCAGCCGTCCCATGGGAGTCCACCCCCGCGCGTGCCAATTTCGGATGAATTCCTGAACCCGCTCGGGCAATGAATTCAATACGCTATCCTCGGTCCATCCGGGGCTGATGGCATTCACTGTGATACCGCGTTTGGCGAGAGCTACCGCGAAGTACCGCACGAGGGACTCGAGCGCGGCCTTGGCTGAACCCATGGCAACCCAGGGTTGCACTCCACCAGTGCGGCTTCCCTGGGCATAAGTGATGGCGAGGATTCTTCCCCCTTTATCCATGAGTGGAACCGCCTCGCGCACGCCAACGAGGAACGCCTTTGCCTGCGAATCGGACGCAGCATTCCACTGTTCGAGAGTGATGTCCATCGGCGCATAGAAGAACGCGGCTGCTTCCGGTCGCGCGTTGCTGACGAAGATATCGAGCTTACCGAATTCGGCTTTAACTTTGCCGAACATCTGGGTGATCTGTTTGGGATCCAACACGTCCGCTTGCACCGCGAAACCGTCAGCGCCTCGTTCGCGCACTTGCGCAAGCGTGTTCAACGCGGCGGCCTCGTTTTGATAGTAGTGAACGGCTACATTAACGCCGTGGTCGGCCAGTTTGAGAGCGATTCCTCGACCAATGCCACGGGAACTCCCGGTGATCAGCGCGTGTTTTCCACTCAGGGACATATCTGTTAATCGACATACTTTTGCGCGCCAAAGGCGCGGCTTGTGACTTTAAGTCCGGGCGCGGCTTGCTCGCGCTTGTATTCATTGAGATCGACGCGGCGCTGCACCCAGCGCACGGTTTTCTCGTCGAACCCGCGCGCGATGATGTCGCGGGCGCTCAGGTTTTCTTCGACGTAAAGCTGCAAGATCTGATCGAGAATTTCATACGGCGGCAGTGTGTCCTGGTCTTTTTGGTTCGGCTTCAACTCGGCACTGGGCGGTTTGTCGATTGTGGATCTTGGAATGATCTCGCGCTCACGGTTTATCCAGCGCGCCAACTCGTAAAGCATCGTTTTCGGCACGTCGCTGATCACTGCGAGGCCGCCGGCCATGTCGCCGTAAATCGTGCAGTAGCCGACGGCGAGTTCGCTCTTATTTCCAGTGCTAAGCACGAGATGACCGAACTTGTTTGAGAGCGCCATCAACGTCATCGCCCGCAGGCGCGGCTGCATATTTTCCTCAGTCTCGTTTTCGGGCAGACCTTTGAAAATTTCTTTGAACTGCGATTTGAACACGGCGAAGGCGTCACCGATC
>QHXH01000531.1 GCA_003222855.1 Acidobacteriota bacterium | reverse complement strand
GACGACGCTGAAAATTGCAGTGGTTGCGCCAATTCCCAGCGCGAGTGTCAACACGGCCGTCACAGTGAAGCTGGGATTCTTCAACAGCATGCGTAGGCTGTAGCTTAGGTTTTGTCTCAGTGCTCCAAACATGTTGTCTTCCTCTCCGTTAGGGAGTCAGTACCGAGAGCGGTAGCGACCGGGTAGAGACTGGAGCGCAACCGTCCCGGTTGCTGTGTTGTCTCTCCGACGAGTAATTGCAAGCGAGGACGCTTGCGCTCCAGTCGCTATCGCCGCTGCCGGTAGTGACCTCATCCGCAAGGTACAAAATCAACAACGCTTCACTCGTACCGTAGCGCTTCGAGTGGATCGACTTTGGTGGCGCGCCATGCCGGCACGTAACACGCCAGCAGGGCTACGAACGAAAGTAGCGCCGCAATCGCGATGAATGTCGCCGGGTCCTTTGTAGTCACGCCGAACAGCAAAGTCGCGAGCAGTCGCGTCAAAGCCAACGCTCCGCACATTCCCAGAACCAATCCAATCAAAACGAGCGTGACGCCTTGCTTGACGATCAGCTTAAGGACATCACGCGTCTGCGCACCCAAAGCCATTCGTATCCCGATCTCGTTCGTGCGTTGGGCCACTGAGTAACTCATCACGCCATACAAACCGATGATGGTCAGCACCAATGCTACCGCCGCAAAGATCGAGAGCAGCGTTGTGTTGAAGCGGGGCGCGGCGACCGAAGCAGAGATGTATTCCTCCATCGTCTTAACGCTGAAGACGGGCAGCTCTTGATCCATCGCGCTTACTTCGCGGTTGATGCTGCTGATTAGCGCATGCGGATCGCCATTGCTCTTTACGACTGCGATAAGTTGCGTAAACGGCACTTGCGACTGCGGCATGTAATACGCCGGCTTTGGTTCAGTATTGAGTGCCCGGTTCCGAATGTCGGCAACGACTCCGATAATTTCGCGCATGTCGGTTTTGTCGTCTTCGTAAGTGCTAATCCCCGGCTTGATGCGCTTGCCGATAGCATCCTCGCCCGGGAAATACTGTCGCGCGAAACTTTCAGTCACACTAATCACCGGGGTTGTTTTCTGTTCATCGCGCTGCTCGAAATCTCTCCCCTTGATAATCGGAATGCCCATCGTGCGAAAGTAGTCTGTTCCGGCGACGAACATATCCGCTGACGGTTCGTCCTTGCGCGCAACCGGACGGCCATCGATTTGAAACGAAATGCTGAAGCGATCGCCGCTCAACGGCAGCGGCAGAACCGCGCTGGCTGATTGCACCCCCGGAAGCAAGCGAACCCGCGCTATTAGATCCTCATAAAACCGCGCCTGCTTTTCCGACGAATAACGCACGTCCGGTAACGACATGTTAAAGGTCAGAATGTTTTGCGGCTGTAAGCCGGGGCTCACATGTTGTAGCCGCCAGAGACTTTGAATCAGCAACCCGGCGCCGACGAGCAAGACGACCGCGATTGACAGTTCGGCAACTACCAGGACGCCGCGAACTTGATTTCGTCGCGCGCCGCCGCCGGCGCCCCGGCCTTCTTTTAACGACTCAGTCAATTCGGTCTTCGACAAATGCAGCGCCGGCACTAAGCCGAAAACGAGTCCGGTCAAAAGCGAAACACCGAGAGTGAATCCGAGCACGCGCCAATCGAGTCCAACCTGGATCGCGCGCGGAATGTCCTTCTTGCCAAGCGCGATCAGCAGGTCCGACCACCAGACTGCGAGAGCCAGGCCAAGCAGGCCGCCGGCAAACGAGAGCAGGACGCTCTCAGTCAGTAGCTGGCGCACTACACGTATACGACTCGCGCCCAGCGCGGACCGCACGGCCATTTCCTTGTGCCGCGTCATGGCTCGAGCGAGTAGCAGATTCGCGACATTGGCGCAGGCTATTAAGAGCACACAAGCCACCGCGCCGAGCAAAATAAGGAGCGCCGGCCGGATATCTCCGACCAGAGCTCGCAGCGCTGATTCGACGCGAATGCCCTTGTGGGTGTTGGTGTCGGGATACTGTTGTTCGAGCCTGCCCGCGATTGTATCGACCTCCGCCTGTGCCTGCGCCTGGCTTACGCCGGACTTCAGACGAGCGATCAGGTGAAGAAAATGCGCGCCGCGCTGGCTGGTTATCGGCGAAGTGCCCGAGGCGTCGTCGGCGATTGTGGTCCAAAGATCGAGCGGTTCATTTTGAATTGGAAACTCAAAGCCGGGCCGCATCACGCCTACAATCGTATAGCTCTTGCCGTCGAGCGTGATCGGATGATTCAGTACGCTTGGATCTGAATTAAAGCGGCTGGCGAACAACCGTTCGCTCAAAATTACCACGCGGCCGGTTTCGGTGGGCTTATCTTCTTCCGGTAAAAAGCTTCGGCCCGCGGCCGGAGCTGCGGCAAGCACGGAGAACAGGTCAGAGCTCACGACGCCGCCCTGAAGGTGCACGGGCTCGCCCCGTCCGGTCATGATGAAGTCGTTATCGTGATACGCGGCGATGTGACCGAAGACATGGTTTTGCTCGCGCAGATCGAAGAAGTTCGGATAAG
>QHXH01000585.1 GCA_003222855.1 Acidobacteriota bacterium | reverse complement strand
ATTCTTCTTTTCAAATCGGCAATTGGAAATTGGCAATCAGCAATAATCCCGGACTCTCAGCCTCGATCCTTTGTGGATTTCGGCTCCCCCGAAACGCTATTTGGTTTTCAAACTACCGGAATCTTAGAACCCTTCGGCGATCGTTGCAAACGAAACCCGAGTGCGCGATGAGGTCAGAACCGGGTGCGGTAGCGACGGGGGGTCGCCTTCGGACGACCTCGAAGTCGCGGAGATTGAGACCCGGTCGCTACCGCTCCCGGTTCTGACCTCATCACTGTATAATTCCGCTGTTTTTTCACACCTGAATTTATCGGAGACAACCAGATGCTCAACCGCCGCGCGCTCGCCATCGGCCTGATCGTAACTCTGCTGTGCCTGCCGCTGATCGCTCAATCCCAAAGCGACAAAGATTTAGTCGAACGCATTCGCCAAGAAGAGAGAGACAATTCACAGCTCATGCATACTGAGCACATGCTCACCGATGTGTATGGTCCAAGGCTGACTGGATCGCCAAACCATAAAGCTGCCGCCGATTGGGCGCTGAAGCAGATGACCGCATGGGGTCTTTCGAATGCGCATCTCGAGCCGTGGGACTTTGGTCACGTTGGCTGGCTGAATGAGCGCTTCACCGGCCACATCATTTCGCCGGTCAAAGATGTCTTGACCTGCGAAGTCCTTTCGTGGACGCCCGGCACGCGCGGACCGGTAACGGCAAAAGCTTATCAACTAATCCTGCCGGATCGGCCCTCACAGGAGCAGTTGACTGCCTACCTGGAAACGCAGAAAGCGAAAGTTCGTGGCCGCATCGTGATGGCCGGCAAACACATCGTCGTGCCGGTGAATTTGAATCCACCGGCAAAGCGACTCACTGACGAACAAGCGCAACAACGTTATGGTCCAAATGCGCGAGGCGGTTTTCCGACACCTACTCCGACGCCGACGCCCGTGCCCGGCGCACCCAAACCGCTAATGAACAGACAAATTGACGAACAGCTTGATGCCTTCTTAAAGACGAACGGCGCATTGATTCGCGTGAATGATGCGGGGCGGGAGTTTCGACAGATTCGAGCGTTTAATAATCGGACTTTTGATGTGACAAACACTACAACCGCATCGTACGAATGATTGAAGCCGGCGAGAAGGTGAAGATGGAAGTCAATCTCGCCGTTGAATTTCAGGATCAGGATCTAAACGGCTACAACACGGTGGCTGAGATTCCCGGCAGCGATCCGACTTTGAAAGACGAGATCGTTATGCTTGGCGGACACATGGATTCGTGGCACGCCGGCACCGGCGCAACCGACAACGGCGCTGGAGTCGCAGTCGCGATGGAAGGCGTGCGCATCATTCAAGCGCTTGGGCTGAAGCCGCGTCGCACAATTCGCGTGGCGTTGTGGAGCGGTGAAGAAGAAGGACTCCTGGGATCGCAGGCCTATGTCAAAGCTCACTTCGGTGCTTTTGAAAACCCCAAACCCGGGTACGAAAAATTCGGCGGTTACCTCAACATTGATTCCGGAACAGGACGCGTGCGCGGCGCTGGAGTTTTCGGCCCACCTGAGGCTGCGAATATTATTCGCAAACTACTTGAACCTTTTAAGGAAGACGGAGTTGTCGGGGCAGTTGCGTCGCGCATGCGCAACCTTGGCGGCTCAGATAACACCTCGTTCAATCAGGCGGGATTGCCGGGTATCGGCATGGGCCAGGATCCGATCGAATATCAATCGAACACCTGGCACACAAACCTTGATACGTATGAACGCATTCTTGAAGACGATGTCAAGAAGGACGCGGTAGAGGTTGCGTGGTGCGTTTATCAACTGGCGATGCGCGATGATTTGCTGCCGCGATTTGCTAAAGCCGACATGCCCGCGCCGCCGCCGGCGCCGACACCTGAACCGAGCCCATCACCGACCCCCGGAAGACCAGCAGGCAGAAGATCTGTGCGACCTGAATGAGATAGAAAAACCAACGCGGCTTTGCCGCAGCACAGTGCGGTGAGCCTGCGGCTCACCGGATTCATGAAACAAAAGATCATTCTGAGGCTGCGCCTCAGCAAACCCTGGAGGCAAAGCCTCCAATTTAATTAATCTCAACGTCACGGTAAGCCCGAGGCTTACCGCCGTGGGCTGCGGCAAAGCCGCGATACTGTGCGGAACTTCGCCGGTGTCGCGTACGTTTGGCCAATAGACTCAATTCTTAAACCGTGAATTATCGGTTCAGCGAATGTCCATAACTCGCCGCAGCTTTTTAAAGCAAAGCACGATTGCCGTCGCCGGAGCTTCGCTTGCGCGCTTACCGATCATAACTGCGACTGTCGCGCCTAAGAAGATCTTGATTATCGGCGCGGGCATGGCAGGCCTGAGCGCCGGATACGAACTTTCCCAGGCCGGTCACGACGTGACCATCCTCGAGGCGCGCGTGCGACCGGGCGGTCGCGTCCACACTCTCCGCGAACCTTTCTCAGACGGCTTGTATGCCGAGGCCGGCGCCGCGCGCATTCCCGACAATCACGAATTGACTTTGAAGTACGTGAAGCTTTTCGATGTGCCGCTCGAGCCGATGTATCCATCGCGCTTGTCAGCGCTTCGGGTCGACGAAACCGGTAAACATGAAGTTCCAATCGAAGGTTTCACGGAAGGCCTCGGAAAGTTCTTTGGCAGCGAGTTAGGCGGCAATCCTTCTCGCTGGTCCAAGATCAAGGGTGGAACGGACTTGTTGCCGAAAGCTTTTGCGCAACGGCTCGCGGATAAGATTCGTTACGGCTCTCCGGTCGTCCGCCTCGAGCAGGATGCTACCAGCGCCCGCGCGACCTTTCTCCATGCCGGCACGCCGCAAACTATGACTGTCGATCGGATCTTATGCGCGGTTCCGTTTTCTCTGTTGCGGAATATTGAATTGCCGTCGTCGTTCTCGGCACGTAAAGTCGCACTCATCAAAGATCTGAAATACGATTCGGTCTCGCGCGTCTATCTGCAAACGAAAAACCGATCATGGGAGGACAAGGGCCTCAACGGATTTGCGCTGACGAAAGAAGCCGTTGAGATCTGGCAGCCAACCTGGAACCAGCCGGGACCACGCGGAATCATCATGACCTACAATCGGCCGGGCGAGGCCGAGCGCGTGGCCGCAATGAAGGAAAGTGAGCGGATCAGTTCGGCGCTGACGCAGTTGGACACCTGGTTACCCGGGTTACGCGAAAACTTTGAAGGCGCCACCACGAAATGTTGGATCGAAGACGAATGGTCGCGCGGCGCATGGGCGTTCGTCGGTCCATTGAATTTCCTGCTGGGCTCGGCGTCTGAAGGCCGCATTCATTTCGCCGGCGAACATCTCTCGCCATGGTCTTCGTGGATGCAGGGCGCGCTTGATTCAAGTGCCCGCGCAGTCAAACAAATTAACGAAGCGGTGTAGGATTGAGCGGCTAATCATTCGCGATTGCTACCGAGGAGAAAACATTAATGACAGCAGAAGCAGGAAAGCCCTTTCCAAACTTTAGTCTACAGAACCAGGACGGCAAGACCGTTACGCTGGATGATTTCAAAGGCAAGTGGCTCGTGCTTTACGTCTATCCCAAAGACGACACGCCCGGTTGCACAATTCAGGGCAAGTCGTTCACGGCCACGAAACAGGAGTTCGACGACGCTAACATCGCGGTCGTCGGTGTCAGCGAGGACGACGTCGAGTCACATAAGAATTTCTGCAATAAGTTTTCCTTTACGATCGATCTATTGGCTGATCCGAATCACAATTTATTAAGAGCAGCCGGCGTGGCCCAGAGCGAGTACAAAGGGACGATGTATTGGAACCGCACTTCGTTCGTGATCGATCCCCAGGGCGTGCTGCGAAAAGTTTACGAGAAGGTAAATCCGGAAGGACACGAGCGCGTATTATTGGACGACATCACGGCG
>QHXH01000584.1:1175-4119 GCA_003222855.1 Acidobacteriota bacterium | reverse complement strand
GCGAAACGCGGTCTCTCCCAATGCTTCGGGCGAAAGATAAATCGCGTGACCGCCTTGAGCGAACGTTACGCCAGTCGATCTTAAATGGTTAAGAAGGTCCGCAGTATTGTCCAGCTTGATTTCCGGCACAACGAAGCGTTGCGGCGCTTGCATTGGCAGTACATCTTCCCATGAAGGCGTTAATCCGAACGCTCGACTCAGTAGTTCGCGCACGCCGATGCGACGCACCAACTTCGATTCGATCGAGAGTCTGTCGAAGCTGCGCGTCATGAACGAGTAAGCTTGCGGAAAGTTGACTGAGATCCAGCCTTTGCTCGAACGCGCGGCGGCTTTGGCGAGGAAGTCTTCGGCGCCGGCAGAGCCTTGATAAGCCTTTTTGCCTTCGTCGGTAAGCCTCCAACATTCACGGTCGTTCTGTAGCCAACCAGCTTTTGCAAGCGCGATCGTGCTCAGCCATAAATCCTCTTCGAAACGTCGCACTGGCCGCGATTGATGGGCTGACAATTCCACTTCGCTCAACGCCCCGCTCGTGCTGATTCGTTCGAGCACAGAAGACGCAGCCAAACCTTGAGGCTGCTCGATGAGAATGTCGAGGGCCTGGCCCAGCAATTCAGCTCTGCGTTTTCGAGAAATCATTTCAATATGCATCTGAAGCCTCTGCTATCGCATTTGCGCGGCGCGATGAGCCACCGCGCAGAACGCTAAACAATTGGCGATTGAGCATGTGTCGTTCATCGGCAGTGACTGCGCCGGTTAAAAGGAGAACTACAACGTAGGCTGTTGAGAAGACGGATCCGCAGATAAGAAACGCGACCAGCGGTCTTGTCTGCCAAATGAAATTGCGCGCCAAAATCGTAATTACGCCGGCCGCAATCGTTGAGAGCACGACTTTTCCAAAACCTTTCAATAACGACACGTCACGACCGGTGAGATACAAAATCCTTTTTACCTTGGCAGCGATCACGAATCGATCGATTACGTTGACACCGACCATGGTCATCACGGCTCCGATAAGTCCGAAGTGAGGCAGCACGAACCAAAGACTGATCGAAAATAGAGCTACCAGCGCGCACCGCAGCTTGAGCAGAAAATATCGATGTTCAGCGTAGGCACGCATCACTGGATCGTACGCGCAGGTGATAATCATCAGAGGAATGAGCGTGAGGTTGATCGCAAAAATCGGCCAGGCTGAGACATACTGTGCAGTGAAAAGAATCGTAATAAAGTCACGCCCCATCACCAGCAGGAAAGCATAAATTGGCAGCATGATCATCGAGAGTTTGCGAATCATGCTGAAGATCAGATAGACGATGCGATCACGATCGCCGACGCTTTGCAGTTCACTAACTCGCGGAATCGTTACCGATGAGATCGACTCGCTCAATAAACCGAGCAATGGCAATTCAAAACAGCCCACCGCGTAAATCGCATAGACAGCCGGCCCAAAGCGATGCGAAACAAAATAATTGTCTAGTTCCCCCAACGTGCGAAAAATCACGGACGCTAACCCGAATGGCAAAGCGTACGCTAGCTGATTGCGCATCGCGCGCCATTCGAAGCCGCGCCAAAACTCGCCAAATCGCGATCGCAGGTAAATGAAAAAGACTATCGACTGCAAAATGCCCTGGGCCATCGCGGCGTAAAGTAGGGATTCCACGGTTGTAAGAGTCGCGGCCGCGGCCAGCAGGAAAATTGACTTCGTCAATTGAGCGCCGATGACAAAAACTGTCGCGACGCGAAGCTCTTGATTTGCAATCGCGATCATTTCGAGCGAAGACGAACACACCCAACTGGCAATGACACAAGCCACCAATGGCGCGAACTTTGTCAGCTCCGGACTGTTCAAGAGCGTGGCCAGCAACATCGGTCGAGCAAACAAAACCAAACAGAGAATCGCCGACGCGAAGGTGTAGAAGATCACGATGTTGAAAACAATCTGGTGACGACATTCGCGTTGGCGTGGAAGAAAGTAAAACGCGCTCATGCCGACGCCCAGCGGCAGCAGCGCGTAGGAGGTATTAACAAACAGAAAGACCTGCTTGTAAATTCCGAACTGCGTTTGATTGAGCCAACGCACTAGAAGGATCGGCAGCGCGAAGCTAAACGCAAACGCCAGCGTCTTGGCGCACATCATCAATGCGGCGCGGCCGCTTAATGATTGTCTTGGCTCGATGTCCGGTTTAGGCATTGTCAGTAAAGTGCGGGACGTATCAACAAGGCGGTCCCTGCATCATTCTTAGGAAAAGCTTAATAGGGTCTGTTCTGAGTTGTGGAAAGATTATGCGAAGGGGCCTCCACGATTATACAAAGCGGATTGGGGCGAAATCCATTGAATTCTTAGGAAATCTGTTCATTTCGGGAGTTCCCGCCGAAAAACAAACTCATTACAGCCGAGTCCCACGCCGCCGCATTTCATTTTGGTTAAGTGAAAGCCGCGCGCGCGGCAGAAATCGAAAATCTCCTCAGGCCTGGCAACTTCATAAGGATAGCCGCCCACCCAATCGAGGATGTCGCGCCAGCGATTCATCCCTCTGTTCGCGTCGTACTGAGTCCACGATCTCAGATATTCGCCGGGCTTAAGTAATAGCAGCGAACGAAGCATCGACTTGAATTCTTCGGGGGCAATCACGATTGTCACGAACGGCGTTTTCAGGAGCTTTGGTAACTCGCAATAGGTTCGCTTGATCCATTTCCAGCGACGGCTGCGGTTGCCGAGATCGTTGTAGATTGCCACGAATAATTGTCCACCCGCCGCGACGGGAAGTTGCGCATTGTCCAGGGCCTTCCACATCGCTCCGGTGTGATGCAGCACGCCCCACGAATAAACTACATCGAAAAAGCCGAGCGACTCTACATATTTGCCGTCGAGTGCCGAGCCTTCTTCAATTTTCCAATCGGGATCGTTATTGAAGTAACGTCGTCGAAGTTCTTTAGTGCAGGCGAC
>QHXH01000584.1:0-1160 GCA_003222855.1 Acidobacteriota bacterium | reverse complement strand
GCCAAACTAAACAGGCCACTGCCGGATCCGATATCGAGAAAACTTTTTCCCTCGAGCGTTTCAATTTCCAGCATTTCTTTGAGCGATTCCTCCGCACGAACGATCCGCGCATCGTCAAGCAGATCGAGAAACCGACTCCAATTCTTTCCGAATTCGAATCGTTCACCTCTGGCAATTTCAATCGCGTGTGTGCTCATTCAGTATTTCCACCGATAGTAAATTATTTTCACGTACTCAAGCGGCACTGATTTCCAGCCGAACCTGTGCAGCCACCAGGTGGCGGCGTTTGGTGATTGTTCCGGCTCAGCCGGCATAACACCAATCACGAGGTTGCTGCCATTGAAGACCCGACGCAATGTCCATAAAGCGCGCCGCGATTGATATGCCGAAGTGACAACCAGAACCGATCGCAGGCGGTGCGCGGCCGCGAAATCGCGAAGATGCACAATCTCGTCATAAGTGTTTACGACCGCGCCCGGAACGATTTCAATCGCCTCAACCGGAACTCCCTGTCGCTTAAGTTCTTCAACCGCCCTTTCGACAAACAAAGGATTGCGCTGTTGCTCGCCAGACCAACCACTTGGTAGGTTGTCACTGGTCAGCACGATTGTCGGGGCGCGACCTTCGCGAAAGNNNNGACGAACCAGCGAGCACTGCGATTGCGTCTGCGTGCGGCAATTCAGCCTTGACGATAAGGCCTTTGGCGCCTATCCATGCCGCCAACGGCCATGCAAGCAACAGCAAAAGAACGACGCGACTCCAGCGCCGGATTCTTTCGAACATTCGTGATTTATTCTCTCCAGTCATTACGCTCGTTCTTGCCGCATGCCCGGTGCCGCGGCCGCGAAGTTGATCGCCTGCTCAACCAGCAGGGATTCGTATAGCGCGAGTGTCCGCTCGAGTTGCGCCGAGCATGAAAAATTCTGAGCGACTTTTTGCTTCCCGGCTTCACCCATAGCGCGTGCGCGTTTCGGATCGCGAAGAAACTGGATTATTCGATCCGCCATTCCTTCATCATCGCCGGCCGGAATGATGTATCCTGTTTCGCCTTCGACAACTGCTTCGCGCGCGCCGCCCACATCCGTAACCACAACGGGACGCCCAGCCGCCATGTATTCAAGAATCGAATTCGAAAAGCCTTCGGCCCTGGAGCTAAGGAC
>QHXH01000583.1:6959-9280 GCA_003222855.1 Acidobacteriota bacterium | reverse complement strand
GGCGACTGCTCTGTCCACGAGCCGACGGAAGCGCATGGGGTCGCGGTCGGAGTGGGCGTGATGCCGGCGGGGTAAACCCGTGCGTCTGGATTGCGCGTACGCGTACGACTCGACGTTTGCGGATTTGCGGTGGCGAACGTCGCCAAAAGAAGCCCAACAAAGAAGGTTATCAAGCCAATTGAAACGCACAGATTCAAAAAAGCGGACACCGAAATTCTTCGCGTGCTCGCGACCCCAAGTCGGAGTTGAACAGTGCGTTTCTTTTTCACGCAAAGTTACGGTCGCGGTGCCGGGGTAGGGCGCACCCTCGGTGCTGGCGTAGGCCGTCGTGGTGGCTGCACTTCAAATGAGCCGATGTCAATGCGACCGTTGAAGACGCGCACAAAAGGGCTGCCGCGCTGATCGTACAAAGGTGGTGGAGTGAAATTTGGATCGCCCGAGTCAATGGCCGGGCTGCCTGGCGAGAGCGCGTGCGTGAAAGTTGGTCCACCGTTGTCTTGTAACGGGCCGAGTAGCGGATCGGTGTTAATCTCATCGCCTGGCCCGTTTAAGAAACCGCCGCCGTTATCGCTACAGACATTGTATCCGTGTGAGATGATGGTACCTCCATGGTTAGATATGTTAGGTCCCGATGTTCCGGCGCGCAGAACGGTGTTTCCAATCTCCAACGTGCCAGTGGCAGAAATGCCTCCGGTGCCGTTGCCGCTAATCGTGCTGTTCATGATGGTACCGCTACCCTCGATACCGCCGGCGGATAGGTTAGCAGAGTTGCCGCTAAGAGTGGTATTACTAACGCTTACGTTGCCTGAGATCCCGCCGCCGTGGCCCCATGGCTGGCCATCGTGTTGACCATTAGCTCGGTTACCACTGATTGTGCTACTGATGATCGTCACTCCGCCACCACCGGCTATGCCACCGCCGGTGATATAGGCGTCGTTACCGCTGACGGTGCTGTTGGTAATCGTCAACGTGCCATAGCTAACGATACCGCCGCCAGTTCCCGCTGGGAATGGGTCGGATACACCAGCCAGGTTGTTGCTCATCAAGCTAGTGGTGATCGCCAGCGTTCCGCCGTTGTTGTAAATGCCACCGCCATCGCCGCCACCGAACGGGTTACCGCTGTATGCCGCGATGTTGCCGTTGACCGTGCAGTTGATCAGCGACGCTGTCGCGCTACCGCCGTTGGAGGCATCGTTGTAAATGCCTCCACCAGCATAGTAACCATAATTTCCGCTGACAGTGCTGTTGAGGATCGTCAGTGTCGCGCTGCCCGCTGAGCCATCGTTGTAAACACCGCCGCCATTTAGGGCGCCGTTGTTCTGCACAACGCAATTATTCATCGTTAGCATGGCGTGATCATTCAAGGCGCCACCGCCACCAGGTTGATCGCCGCCACCACCACTGATGGTAAGGCCACTGATTGTGACAGTGGCGCCGGGCATGACATGGAAGATACGCAAGTCTGGATTTGAAGACCGATACACCCCGAGCAAATTCGCGCCCGGGCCGTTGATGGTGACGTTCTTGTCAATCACAAGCTCGTCACTGGTTAGCACGATGTTCCGGCCATTTAGGTTAGAATCGAAAATGATCGTGTCGCCATTATGCGCGTCGGCGAGCGCCTGGCGCAATGACCCCGGACCGCTGTCATTGGTGTTGGTGACCCTTGTTGTGGGCGTCGGAGTCGGTGTTGGACTACCGCAGGGTAAGATTCTGTAAGTGCTGGATACGTTCTGCGGTGGGGGGACATTGCAGAAGTCCTGCGAAAAAAAGCCGGTCGACCCTTGCACGCCCGCACTGATGTAATTACCGGATCCTCGCTGGATTACGCCGTAGATCACGTCAAAGCGGTTGTTGGAATCATTCTCATATAGTCGCACCTCGAAATTTCCTGTCAGTCTGTCGTCCTCACGGCTTACCACGTGCCATTCGATATTGAAGATGCGATTGGGCGCAGCACCTGAAACTGAGGTGAAGATCCCGCATCCGTTTGCCCAGGTCGAGCAACCGGTCGCATCTATGCCAGTATACCACTCGGCCCATAGCGCGAAGATGGTGTAGTCGTACGGGCAGTTATGGGCCGGAACAGGTAAGCAGGTTTCGGTGTAATTGGAGGGTTCGTTGTTACAAACAAAATCGAGCCGTCCACTGGAGTTGACCATCACAGCGTTGAAGGTCTGGCCATACAAAACGAATGGGAACGGCAGATTAATCGTTGTATCGCACCAAGCGCAGTGATTGCCGGTGTCGATGTTTCCCGGCACAACAGTGTCGTTACCGAATGTTATCGTGTACTGGCAAGATCCACCCTCTACGCGGTC
>QHXH01000583.1:6270-6861 GCA_003222855.1 Acidobacteriota bacterium | reverse complement strand
AGATTGAAGAAAGCGGATCGAGCAGTGTGTTTTGTTTTCATAGGCATAAGCTACGGGCGCGGTGCTGGTGTTGGGTGAGGCCGCGGCGTGGGAGTAGCTCGCGGCGTTAATGTCGGAGTAGGTGTAGGGGTCGCGGTTGCAGTTGCAGTTGCAGTTGGTGTTGGTGTTGGTGTAGGGCTAGGCTGAAGCTGGATTAACTCGATGCGCCCACCGTTGCCAAATTGATTGGCGTGGACCGCCTTTGCGCCGCCCACGACATACTGGCCGTCCGACGTGACGTCTACGGAAAAGGCTGAGCCAGGAAAGTTGATCTGGCCGATCAATTCCACGCTACGGTTAAACACCATCACCTCTGGCCAGTCATGGAATTGGGTCCCCCAGGAAGCAAAGGCCATAACCGTGCCGTTGTCATTCGAGCCGGCGCCGATTGGCGTTCCCTGGTACATACCCGTGCCGCTAACAGGATAGGAGCCGAGCATGTTATGGCTTGGAACATCGAACAGGTAGACCTCGCCACTGAGCCAGCCGTTCGCGTAATTGGCTCCAAACGTGCCGGCGGTAGAGCCGTCATGCGAAACAGTAGAGGCGCCG
>QHXH01000583.1:0-6178 GCA_003222855.1 Acidobacteriota bacterium | reverse complement strand
ATACGCTGCCGTCGCCGGAGATCGGATAAAAGATGTTCCCGGCGCCAGAGCCTGCGACGGTGAATATGATGTTGCCGCTGCTCGTGTCGACGAGAGTGGCGCGGTTGTCCTGTGTCACCAGCGCTTTCGAGCCGTTATCGGTCAAAGCCACCCCGTCCATCCGAAGTGGATCCGTCCACGTGAGCGTGACTGCGCCAGTGTTAGCGTCAAAGATATACAGCGTCGAATTTTGAGTTACAGAATCACTGACAACAGCCGCAATAGTCGAGCCGTCGCGTGACGTGGCGACCTTCCTGGAACTGGCTGGCAGATTCGGATCACTGACTGGATATGGGAACGACCAGTCCGGTGCGCCGTTGCTGCTGGACCTGAAGCCATGTTGCCGAAAGTCGTTGCCCGCTGCATTCGACTCCATAAAACCGCTGCGGTCGGCGCCTTTGGCAGCAGCGACGCCGGAGCTGCCGCTGCCGAAGGACGAGAAGCTCCATGCCGGTGTGCCGTTGCCCGTTATCGCGTGTATGGTCAATCGCGCGCCGCTAAGAATCCAGGCGCCCCACGCATTGTTCGCGTCGATCGACACGCCATCGGCAATCGCTGTGGTGTCGTCGTACTGCCAAAGCGTGTTGCCCAAGGGGCCTGACACGCGCCTCTGAGCTATTCCCCCCGCCACACGCGGCTCTTTTGAGTTACCGATGTGGGTACTCTGGATTATGCCTTGTGGCGTGACTCTCATGAACGCTCGGTGTGTTACCCCAGCAGCACGAGTCCGTTCGCCGCGTGTCGATGGATTCGCGGTGGCGAAGAGAGCCAGGACGGCGAACGCAACGACGGGAAGGAATCCAGTTAAAATGCGCACATTACGGAAAGCGGATTGAGCAGTATGTTTCTTTTTCATACGCGAAAGCTACGGGCGCGGTGTTGGTGTTGGGTGAGGCCGCGGAGTGGGAGTAAGTCGGGCTGGCGTTGGAGTAGGTGTTGTCGTAGGCGTAGGTGATGGTGTAACTGATGGCTCTGACGGCGTCGGTGATGCGGTCGGCGGCGGCGTTACAGTTGACGTCGGGGTGGCTGTAGGCGTGCCTGGCGGCTCGCTTGGCGTCGGCGCTGCATAGCAGAAGATTTCCATCGAGTTCAGTGGCGTGACCCCATCGCTGGCATAGCCGCCTCCAGCCAGATGTAGGCAGTGCCGAAGTTTATTTGTCCAATATCGGTGTCGGTCGGGAAATTGCGCCGCGGGGTAACGAATGGCGGACCTATCGCCCATGTGCCGCCACAGGTAACGTCCACTTCGTTAGACGGATTCGGAGGAGTCCTGCCACCGCCTATGACCCATATTGATGGTCTACAGCCCGCCACAAACCCGTCTGCGAACTCCAGTGCCCGCGTCTCAGCTGTGGCCCTCGGTATGTTAGAAATAGTGGTAATTGAGTCAGCTACTAGGTCATATTTAAATGAATCGTTCGTATCCACAAGCGTGGTGCCGTTCCAATCGCTGCCGCCGGCAGTCCAAATAAAGTTAAAATAAGTCACGGTCGGTATGTAACCGCGGGCAACTGGCAACGTGGCAGTCTTCTGAATCCATGTATTAGTCCCGGGACTGAACTCCCAGATCGTGTTAGTCATCGCTGTGTTAATCCGGAACCCCGCCAAGGATGTATAGCTTGTTGTTGAAAACCGCGAAGCCACCGGGCAGAGTTATGCCATCAGAGTCGCCGGGCCACGGAGCAGCAATGCTCTCGATTGTGTCACTCACCGGGTTGTACCGGAAAACACGATCGGTAGCGGTCGTCTGTCCATCGGCTGAGCCGCCTACGCAGTAGATGTAATCTATTCCGCTCTCATTAAGCACACCACAAGCCATGTTGCTGACCTGATTGTCAGGATATGTGGCTGACTTGACAGCCCAACTGTTGGCGCTCGGGTCATACTCAAACGGGTGTGTCAAGTCGTTCCCGATTCCATCCATACTGCGACCACCAACCGCATAAAACTTCCCGTTGGCCTGGAAATACACGCCAACCATCCGGACGCCGGTACTTGGCATGTCTGGTCCCGCTGTCCAAGCAGGGGGGAAGCAAACGCCCCCGCTTGGCTTCTCGTTTGGCGATGGCGCGCCGTTTAGCCGTTGTCCCAATGCAATTGCAATGACACAGACGGCGAGAAGCAGAAGCAGGAAAAGCGCGCCTCGAAGGAGTTGTGCTTTAATGTTTGGATTAATTTGTGTTTTCATAGAATCCTCACTTGCGAACGGCGCACCGATTGTGGGCGGCGTCGCAACGAATGTCGAGATCTTTTTCCTTTCTTCTGTGAGAAAGCACGGGGGACAAACGTTGTAGCCACGCCTCTGTGGGGCGTTATACCTCGCTCGGATCGTCGCGTTGCAGACGGCGCACAGCGCCGTGGCTACAAGGGCCTATGGATCACAAGATGCCTTTTGGAAAAGCTTCTAGCAGTTGCGTCCATCCGCGCGTCATGGAGAATCAGCATCGGAGTGAATAGAGCAGAAAATTTTGAGATGCGTCCGGCGGGCGTTGACGACGTGCCCGTCATCCTTGAATTGATTCGCGATCTGGCAACCTACGAACGTGCGCCAGATGAAGTCACGGCG
This sequence comes from Acidobacteriota bacterium, assembly GCA_003222855.1. GTDB lineage: Bacteria > Acidobacteriota > Blastocatellia > Pyrinomonadales > Pyrinomonadaceae > UBA11740. The sequence goes on along the minus strand of QHXH01000583.1, from coordinate 3,573 downwards.
ACCGAAGAACAGCTTCTCGATGTTTTGTTCGGCGAACGGCCGGCGGCGGGCGTGCTTCTCGCGTTTGAAGGAAAATCGCCGGTCGGGTTCGCAGTTTACTTTTACAATTTCTCCACGTGGCTTGGGCGACCCGGCCTTTACCTCGAAGACTTGTTCGTTAAGCCGGAAAACCGCGGGAAGGGTTATGGTCGCGCATTGTTGGTTGAGCTTGCAAAAATCGCGCGTGATCGCGGCTGCGGCAGGATGGAATGGGCCGTGCGATTGACAGGCGATGGGATCGCTAGACTGGCGGACGCAGCCGACACGGCTGCCACCAGAGAAGGCATCGAGCAAGACTAGGAATACGAATAGGAGGGAAAGGAAGAATCACTTGGCGAAGGAAAATACAAAGATCGAGGACTACGGTTTTCTCAGTGATACGCAAACCGGCGCGCTCGTGAGTCGCGACGGCTGCGTTGACTGGCTTTGCTTTCCCCGGTTTGATTCACCAGCCTGCTTCGCGTCGTTGCTGGGCACTACGGAAAATGGACACTGGCGCTTTTTTCCAGAGGAGAAAGTTGAACGCACCCGCCGCCGCTATCGGGGAGAAACGTTAATTCTCGAAACGGAAATTGAAACCAAGAGCGGCGCCGTTCGCTTGATCGATTTCATGCCGCCGCGAGGCGAGAACCCCGACATCATTCGCATCGTTGAAGGGTTGCGCGGCAAAGTGCCGATGCAGATGGAGCTGATCGTTCGCTTTGATTACGGGCAGATCGTGCCCTGGGTGCGAAGGCTCAAAGACCATGACGGGTTGGAAGCAATCGCCGGGCCCGATGGATTGATCTTACGAACGCCGGTTGAAACGTGCGGGAAAGATTTAACCACCGTGGCCGAGTTTACCGTGGGTAAAGGAGACCGCATCCCGTTTGTGCTTACGTGGTTCGCCTCTCACACCAAGCCCCCGAGAAAGATACATCCTGAGCACGCTTTGCGGGACACGGAAATTTTCTGGGGAGATTGGGCGAAACAATTTCAAAGCGAAGGAAAATGGCGCGATGCCGTGGTGCGCTCACTCATCACGCTAAAAGGATTAACCTATGCGCCAACTGGCGGTTTGGTTGCGGCGCTTACCACTTCGTTACCGGAACAAATAGGAGGCGTACGTAACTGGGACTATCGCTACTGCTGGCTGCGAGATGCGGCGCTGATTTTGCTCGTGTTAATGGGTGCAGGCTATCGTGAGGAAGCCGCATCCTGGCGCCAGTGGCTGCTGCGCGCCATTGCCGGCAGCCCGGCACAAATGCAAACAATCTACGGCGTGCGTGGCGAACGCCGTCTCGATGAGTATGAGATTCCATGGCTATGCGGTTATGAAAATTCCAGGCCGGTGCGCATTGGTAACGCAGCCTCAAATCAATTTCAGCTTGATGTTTATGGCGAGGTGCTGGCTGCGATATGGCAGGCCGATCGTGCCGGAATCAAAATGACCGAGCCTGAGTGGGCGTTGATGGTCCAGCTCATGAAATTCCTGGAATCACACTGGCAGGAGCCGGATGAAGGAATTTGGGAAGTCCGTGGCGGTCGTCAGCAGTTTACGCATTCGAAAATGATGGCGTGGCTGGCGTTCGACCGCGCGATCAAGTTGGTTGAGGAATGCGAGTGCACGGCAAACGAGCACTTTGGTCGCTGGAAAAAAATCCGGGATCAAATTCACGCCGAAGTTTGCGACCGTGGCTACAACACGGAGAAGAAGGCGTTCACGCAGGTTTACGGGTCTGATGCTCTGGACGCAAGTCTCCTTACAATGCCGCTCACCGGGTTTCTCCCGGCGACTGATGAGCGCGTCCGCAGCACGATCGAGGCAATTGAGCGCGAACTAATGCAGGATGGCCTGGTTCTACGCTATCTACCGCAGGAGACCGGAGTCGATGGATTGCCAGGCACCGAAGGAGTATTTCTTCCCTGCTCGTTGATTGTTGGCACCTTCTCGGCCGGAAAAAAGAAGCGCGAGAATTGTTCGAGCGCCTGCTTGATCTGCGCAACGACCTCGGACTGCTCTCCGAAGAGTACGATCCACGCGACAAGCGTCAGCTGGGAAATTTTCCTCAGGCTTTCTCGCACGTTGCGCTGGTAGGTTGCGCCCGAATTCTGGGCGATGAGGACATGTTGTTCGCTCGAAGCATTTAGACTCGCGTCTCGCTCGAAGAAACGAGCCGCCGGATCAAATCATCGAGGGTAACGATCCCTCGAAACTTTTTCTTTTGATCCAGGACAGCAGCCAGACCAAGCCGAGCAGCGCGTAGTCGTTGCACAACCCGATAGGCAGGCTCCTCCTCGGTAGTGATTACAATGCGCCGGACATAATTGCCCAACGGCCTGTCTCCGTTTTCGTCAAGCAGGATGTCGAGGATATTGACTAGTCCAGCGGGTTGCCCTTCCGGCGGAACCACAGGCAAACGATCAAGATCGGAAGCAGCGGAGAGCTCCAGGGCTTCTTGCGTTGACGCGCTCGGTTGCAACGCGACGGCTTTCGCCGAGGGCAGCATCACGTCGCAAACTTTGACGCCGCGAAAATCAACCACGCTATGAATCATCGCGCGCTCGGTCGCAGTCAGCGAGCCCTCGCGTTCGCTTTCCGCGGTGATCTGCTTTAGCTCTTCGCGCGCGGCAAAGAGCCGGGCGTGTTTCGCGGCACGCGCCGGCAGGACCAGCTTGCCAAGCCGTGCACCAAGCTCGAGCAGAGGTGAAAACAACATCACCGCGAACTCGAGCACACCGGCAAGGCGAGCTAACGCGCGAAAGGGAAATCGCCGGAACAGCGATTTGGGCAACACCAGCAGTAGGAATAGGTAAATCGGAAGAGCGATTGCCACGGAGAAGAAATAGCCGGCGTAGCCAAACGACCGAACCAGCTGCCGTGTCAACAGGAGCAGAGCCAATATGTCGGCTGCATTCGTGCAGAGCAGAACGGTCGCCAGCAACCGTTCCGGGTGTTTGAGCAAACGATCCAGCCGTCGGGCCGCTGGTAGGCCGCGCTTCAAATTCTGCCGAAACCGCACTGGATCGATCGAGAGCAGCCCACTCTCAATCCCGTTGAAGAAAAACGAAACAATCCAGCAACAGAAAATGATGAATCCCACTATCAAGCGGCAGCCTCGAATGCTGTTGTTTTCTCCAGCAGAATTTCCTCGATTCGTTTGCGCCCGGAGCGACGCACGGTAATCGCAAGATGCGGAATCTGGAGTTTTGTGCCGGAGGGTGGCAAATAACCCAGCCGGGTAAAAACAAGTCCCCCGATCGTGTCAATCCCTTCCGCGTCGATTTGAAATCCAAGATGCTCGCTTAAATCGTCCAGACGCGCGTTGCCGCTGACGAGAAATTTACCGTTCCCGAGCGGCTCGATGTAAAGCGCGACATCGTCCCCAGGCACCGCGTCGCTAAGGATCTCTTCGACGATGTCCTCCATGGTGATAATCCCTTCGATGCCGCCAAATTCGTCAACCACTACTGCCATACCCTGGGGGTGAGTCACAAAAAGCTTGAGCAATTCGAGCGCACGCATCGTTTCGGGAACAAACGAGGGAGCGATGA
>QHXH01000582.1:3056-4246 GCA_003222855.1 Acidobacteriota bacterium | reverse complement strand
ATCTTGCGCAGAACATATTCATGCTCCGAAAGGCGCTGGGTGAAAGCGTTGACGGCGCGAAGTATATCGAAACGGTTCCCAGGCGAGGCTATCGGTTTTTGCAGGCGGTAACTCAGTCCGATGACGATGCCGTCGCAACAACGGCTGTCCCATCGAAAGAGTTCAAAGGTGCGCGGCGAAGCGATTTTCACTTGATAGCGGTACTGCCGTTTGTGAACGCCGGTGGTAATCGTGATCTCGAACACCTATCGGATGGTATCACCGAGAGTATCATTAACACTCTGTCGCAACGTCGAGAGTTGCGGGTTATCGCTCGGAATTCCGTTTTCCACTACAAGGGCAAAGACCTTGATGCTCGGCAGATTGGGCGCGAGTTACGCGTGGACAGTGTGCTGCTAGCAACCTTGCACCTGATAGGCGAAGAACTGACTATTAGCACTGAGTTAATTGACGTGGCCAATGGCTGGCAACTCTTCGGTAGAACTTACCGGCGTAAATTCAGTGAGATGCTGGAGACTCAATACGAAATAGCAAATGAGATTTCGACCGCGATCCAGACTGACTTTAAAGGAGTTGAGGAACGCCGGCGTTTTCGGCGCTACACCGTTAATCCCAAGGCGTTTCGGGCTTACCTGAAAGGCCGCTATCATTGGAACAAGTACACGAAGGAAGGACTAGAGAAGGCGTTTGAGTATTTTCGCGAGGCGATTGACATTGACCCTATCTATCCGCTGGCTTATGCCGGTTTGGCCGACTCGTACTTCAGATTATCAAGCCAATACCTTTCGCCTTGCCTTACTTTGCCGAAGGCCAAGGCCGCTGTGTTACGAGCCTTGGAAATAGATTCTGCGCTTCCTGAGGCACATGCGCTGCTCGGGATGGTGTTGATGCGCTATGATTGGGACTGGCAAGGCGCCGAATGTGAGTTTAAGAAAGCTATCTCGCTCAATCCCAGCTACTCCTCGGCTCACCAACTATATGGCGTTTACTTGCAGTCGTTGGGACGCTTCGAAGAAGCGCTTCATCACATCAGACTGGCGCAGGAACTAGATCCACTTTCTTTGCAGATCATGGTTAGCTTGGGCATGTGTCTTTGGGCCATGCGTAGGTATGACGAGGCTCTAAAAACACTTCAGGAGACCGTGGAGATGGATCCTTATTATTATCCCACGCACCTTGCCATTGCCGTG
>QHXH01000582.1:0-2950 GCA_003222855.1 Acidobacteriota bacterium | reverse complement strand
GTGGATGAAGCGCGGCGAGTTCTCGAAGAAATGCAGAAGCAACGGAACGAGCGCTACGTTTCCGCCTATGCAATCGCCCTGGTCTATGCAGGACTCGCAGAATATGATCTGGCTTTCGAATGGCTCGGTATCGCTTGTGAGGATCGAGATGAATTTCTGACGTGGGGCCTGGGGATAGATCCGCGGCTGGACGGTCTTCGTTCAGACGAAAGATATGTTCAATTAATGAACCGAATTGGGCTGTAGAATTCTGTTGATTGAATCATCTGAGTGACCAGTGAAATCGTTATGTTTCCGCCAATTCTAACGTGAAAAATAGACGATCGTTATAGCCAAGGCCGTTGCTCCAGGTGAAACAAACGACGATTTGGAGTCCCGGAAAAGCATCTCATGGAGTGCACCAATTGGATAGAGCGGCTTTCTGAAGTTGAGATTGCCGAAGTCGAGAGCGCTACCAGGGAATTAACAAAATCATCCATCGACTTGAGCTCGATCAGCAGCGATCATTTCCCGCTTCCGACGCTGGGGCCGCGCCTCCATGATTTCCTGGACGAAGTGCTCAACGGCCGCGGCTTCGTGCTGATCAAGGCCCTGCCGGTCAAGCGTTGGACCAAACGCGAAGCGGCAATTGCATTTCTTGGGATTGGAGCTCACCTTGGCAGCTTACGCATGCAAAACGCCGCTGGGCATTTGCTCGGGCACGTCAAAGATCTTGGACGATCCAGCCTCGATCCCAACGCGCGGATCTATCAGACTCGCGAACGTCAAACCCACCACACCGACTCTTGTGACGTTGTTGGTCTGCTGTGTCTAAGGACCGCGAAATCTGGTGGCTTATCGAGTCTGGTGTCTTCCACGTCGATTTTTCATGAGATGCGGCGCCGCCGGCCTGATCTCCTCAGCGTGTTGCTCGATCCCATTGAAACGGATCGACGTGGTGAAGTTCCGGAAGGATGCAAGCCCTATTTCTCGATTCCGGTTTTCAACTGGCACGAGGGTCTGCTTTCCGTAATCTATCAGCGACAATACATTGAATCGGCCCGCCGCTTTCCCGGAGTCGCACCGCTTAGTCCAGTTCAGATTGAAGCTCTGGATCTGTTCGACGAACTGGCGAACGATCCAAAGCTCAGCTTGACGATGGAGCTTCAACCTGGCGATATACAACTCGTACACAACCACACTATCCTTCACGATCGAACTGCGTTCGAAGACTTTGCCGAGCCTGATCGCAAGCGCCACCTGCTGCGACTGTGGGTAGCGCCGCCCAATGCGCGCCCGCTGCCGGAAGTGTTCGCGGAGCGGTTTGGTTCGGTGACCCCGGGCGATCGCGGAGGCATCACCGTAGAAGGATCGAGAGCGACCATACCGTTTGACGCCTGAAGGCTTAAAGCGAGAGATCGGGAAGTGGGATCTGGTTGCCCTGCTGGTGAATGTTACGGTGGGCGCCGGCATCCTTAAGCTTCCCGCCGACGTGCAAAGGACCGTCGGAAACTACAGTCTGTTGGCGTTCGTGATGTGCGCGGTAATCATCGGCTTGATCGCGCTTTGCTTTGCTGAAGTCGGCAGCCGGTTTAGTGGCACTGGCGGCCCTTATCTTTATGCCAGAGAGTCGTTCGGGCCCACGCTTGCTTTCCTGGTTGGCTGGTTGATGTGGTTAACCAGAGTGGCAGGTTTCGCGACGCTGGCGCACGTCTTCGTCAATTACCTTGGATACTTCTGGCCGCCGGCCGAATCAGGCCTCGGCCGAGTTGCCATCATCACCGGGCTAGTGGTCGTTCTTACTGCGATCAATCTAATAGGCGTCAAAGAATCGGCGCGGGCCAGCGACCTGTTCACTATCAGCAAGCTAGTCCCACTGATCGTGTTTGTCGCCGTGGGATTGTTCTTTATCAGTCCGGCACGCTTCACTCTAGCGGCGAGGCCAAGCCTGGGATCTTTCTCAGCCGCGGTTTTCATTTTGATCTATGCGTTCTCCGGTTTTGAAGCGGTGCTCGTAAACTCCGGCGAGATCCGCGCACCGCAGCGAGTCATTCCTTTTTCGCTGATTGTGGCATTGAGTGCTTCGGTGGTGCTATTCCTACTGATTCAAATTGTATGCATCGGCACATTGCCCCAATTGACAAACTCCGAACGGCCGCTGGCTGATGCTAGTTACACTTTTCTGGGCGCTTTAGGTCCGACGATGATTTCAGCTGGCGCAATCATCGGAATCTTCGGAACGCTGAACGTGATCATGCTGGCCTGTACGCGACTGCCATTCGCGATGGCGGCGCATGGCCAGCTTCCGGTGCTGCTCGCACGCGTTCACCCGCGATTTCGCACTCCTTACATGTCCATCCTGGTGTGCGCGGTAACGGTCCTGTTGCTCTCGCTCTCAGGCACGTTCATCTATGCATTGAAAGTCACGGTGATCACCAGGGTAATTGTCTACGCAAGCACGTGCGTGGCACTGCCAATGCTGCGGTGGCATAACAAAGAGACGGCCTCACTTGGCGGGGCGCCGGTGTCATTTAGAGTGCCTGCCGGAAGGTTGATCGCAATCGTGTGTGTAATTCTCTGCTGTTGGCTATTGGTAAATAGCGGCTGGCGCGAGGCGCGCGACGTGGCCATAGCCACAGTCATCGGCTTAGTCATCTATCTGGTCACGTGGCTCGGTCAAAAAAGAGCAGAACAATTGTGACCTTGACTTGGGTATTAACCTTTGAACTTCTTCGGCGGTAAGATGAAAGGCCAACATTGCCCTAGACAGTCTGGTTGATTTAGCACCCGGCAAATACAGCTACAGGTTCCTTGTAGATGGGATAGGTCTGAACGATCCAACAAACTCCGCCACTGAGGATGACGGAAACGGCCACACTGATTCAGTCATCGTCATCAAACCAAAATAAGCGCATTGAGAGCAAACGTAATGGGGCTAACGATCCGTGCACCACGATAATGCTTTAGCCTT
>QHXH01000581.1:3303-7215 GCA_003222855.1 Acidobacteriota bacterium | reverse complement strand
GGAAGGATGCCACGGACAATTTTCTTTGTTTGTGCTGCACAGAGTCATCAGCGTATCGGCTACGGGAACATCGGCGAGCGGCTCGCGCGTCACGACGACGAACAGGTGTTCGGTCGCGGGATTGCCGTAGAATTGAAACCAGCGCAGGCGCTCGTCTGTTTCGACAGTTGACGGCACGTCGATAGGAACGTGCGCTTCGATCCAATTCTCTCCGCCTTCCAGGCGCGCGTCTGGAAAAATCATCTCCGGCTGGCCATCGCCTTCGGTGTGAAAAACGTAAAGGTAGCCATCGATGTTGGGTTCAAGCGAGATGCGAATGCGATCGCCGTTGTGAAATTCACGGGTCGGATCGATGCGGACGGCGCGGCCGTTGATGTCGCGCATAAACATCGTGTAGCCGAGGGCGATCGGTTGCAGCGGCGTCTTCGTCGAATTCTTGTTGGCGCTGCCGGTGTTGGCGTTCGCCGAATTGGCGTTGCGCGCACTGTTCGAATTCCGCGGCGTGTTCGCAGATGAATTGGTGTTGCGCGGCGGTGGACGATGACGGCGCGCGGGCGCATTGGCGTTGGTCGTCTTTGGACGCGTGCTGATAAACGCGCCGCGAACTTCATCGTCGGATTGTTGGGCGCTAACGATCAAAAAGGCGCAGCCCAGTGCAACTGTAACTAACGCCATAATTAAGAGTCTTGATTTCATCTCGTTGCCTTTCGAAAGGTGTCAGAAGCCCGACCGTCAGGGAGGGCTAGCCAATCGATCCAGCCCTCCCTGACGGTCGGGCTTCTGACACGACACATTTCTCCATCACTTATGAGCAATCTTGATTTTGAAAATCACGGGCGCGCCTTCAGCAGCGCTCTGCGGAACTTTTACTGAGACGAAAGGCGCCGGAGCGTTTTTCATTACTTCAGTGCCCGCGAGGTTCGATGTGAATTGGCCGGCCGCCTCCTTCAATTCGGTCTGCTCGCTGTCAGTGAGTTCATGCAGAGCCGGCGTCTGCAAAAATGCCGGCGTCGTCAACTGCGTACCGGAAAAGATGATCGTGAATTCGTCGGTTCCCGCATTCTTATCAAGATTCATCCAGCTCTCATTCTTACTGCTGTCGGTGGGAAAGACGAAATCCTGGCCGCTTTTGACTTCATTCGATCGCACCCCGAACTGCGGCGCGGGCTTTGCCGTTAGAAAAGTCGTGGGCACGTTTCCGTCGCCTGGGCCAATGATATACAGGTAACCATTCTCGCTCGGCGAAAAATGAAACTTAAACTCCTGACCGGAAACCATCTGGATAAGATCATCAGCCCGAATCGAATTCAACTCGCCGTCTGAATTGACTTGCAACCAATAACGGCCCACCTCGTGCGCGCCAGCGAGATCAACTCCGGCAGACTTCGCCGGCGAATCTGTTGGCGCGGTTTTCGCTTCCGGTTTATTCATCATCGTGTGCATGACGAAGTAACCGCCGACGCCCGCGATTAGAAGCAGGACGATGAGACCGACACCCGCAAATATCAGAGCCGAACCTTTGCGTGACGGGGTGGCGGCCGGCACGACTGGGCGCGGCGCCGCTACTGGCGGAGAAGGTGTCGCCGCCGGCTCTTTCGGCTGCGAAACAACAGTCGGCATGGTCGCGGCCTGACTCGGGATGGGTGTTGGAGCCGAAGTTGGCTCGGCTTCATTAATGCCGGTGACTAAGGTCGCGGCTGTCTGCTGCGGCGAGGTCAGCACGCCGCGCGAAACACCGAAGCTCGGTTCTGACGCCAGGTCCGCAATCGAAACAGACGGCGCGATGCCCTCGTCAGACAAGGCCGCGACTAATTCTTTTTCCAACTCGCCCGCGGTCGACTGTCTTTCACCGCGATCTTTCGCGATCGAACGCGCGATGGCCCGGCTGAAACTCTCGGGGACGCCGGGCGCAACCTCGTGCAATGGCGGCGGCGTGACGCTGACGTGTTGCCGGCGCAGCTCGGCTAATGTCAATCCGCCGAACGGCCGCTGGCCGGCGATCAATTCATAAAGGACCACGCCGAGACTGTAGATGTCCGCGCGGCCATCAATCTCTGAATTGCCGTCATGCGGAAGTTCCCCCCATTGCTCGGGCGACATGTAATAGGGAGTGCCGAGCATCTGCCCGGCAACGGTTAGATTTGTGCTGCCCGTTCTTTCCGCGCCGGCGACTTCGCGCAGCTTTGCGATTCCGAGATCGAGCAGCTTCACGACCGGCTCGCCGCCCGTCGATGGTTTCCCAATCATTATGTTTTCTGGTTTGAGGTCCCGATGGACCACGCCCATGGCATGAGCAGCATTGAGCACGCTCATCACCGGGGTGAGCACGGCGACAGCTTCAGCCGGAGAGAATCGTCCCCGCTTCTTCAATTCAGAGTCGAGCGTATTGCCGTCGACGTATTCCATCACGAGATAGATTGTGCCGTCTCCCGATGTGCGCAAATCGTAAACGGTGACCGCATTCGGATGACGGAAGCGGCGCGCGGCCTGGCCTTCGCGTTGAAAACGCCGCAGCCATTCGGTATTGCTGCGCATTTCCGGCGGCAGCACCTTGATCGCAACGCGATCGCCCAGCAGGATGTGGCGCGCGCGAAAGACGGCGCCCATGCCGCCTTTGCCCAGCAGCGCTTCGATCTGATACTGGCCGTCGAGCGCCTTGCCTACGAGCGAGCCCGAATCTTCTTCGAGTACCGCGGATTTACGCGGATAAACGCGGATCAGAACCACAGAACTGCATCTTTCGTTCTTATCAGCGGGCATCCGCGGGCTCACGTTGCCCTCCCTCACGGTCGGGCTTCTGACACCTCAGTAAATTCTCTCTACATACTCCGCAACCATGCGATCACTGCTGAATCGCGGTACCAGTGTTCCGATCGATCGTTTCATCATCGCAATCCAGCGGCGGGGCATTCTCTGTTCGTCGCGATCATAGAAGCGCGGCACCACTTCTTCCGCCAGCACGCGATACATCGACTCTGAATCCTGCTGGTCCATTTCCACGTCACTGACTTCACTCAAATCGCCAATCGCAAATCCGTTGTCGCCGTCATAGCCTTCCAGCCACCAACCGTCGAGCACGGAAAAATTCAGGCCTCCGTTGATCGCAATCTTCTGTCCGCTGGTACCTGAAGCTTCCTGGGGCCGGCGCGGGACGTTCATCCAGACGTCCACACCCTGCACTAACTGTCGCGCAATCTCCTGATCGTAATCTTCGATGAAGGCGACGCGTTGGCGCACGGAAGTGTCGCGCTGCCAATCAATCAATTCCTGAAGCACGGCCTTAGCTCCCTCATCCTGTGGATGAGCTTTACCGGCAAAAACAAATTGCACCGGCCGCGACCTGTCGTTGATGAGCTTTGCCAGCCGATCGCGATCAATCAAGAGCAGATCCCAACGTTTGTAGCCCGCGACCCGGCGAGCGAAGCCAATGGTCAGAATTTCCGGATCGAACATCGTGCGGGCGGCTTCGATGTGCTCTTCATTTTCACCGCGAGCCAGCCGAGCGTCGAATGAGTGATCGCGAACAAAAGCCACCAGGCGTTGCTTCAAAAGCGAGTGCGCTTCCCACAATTCGCGATTAGAAATTTTTTCCACGCCGTAGGACCAGGCGCCCGCGTCACGCGCTCGTTCGATCCAATCTTCGCCGACCTGTTGCTCGTAGACGCGCCGCAACAACGGCGCGACCCAGGTCGCCGGATGAACCCCGTTCGTCACTGAAGTGATCGGCACTTCATTTGTCTGCCTGTCGGGCCACATCTTCTGCCAAAGGGCGCGCGAGACTTCGCCATGTTTGCGGCTGACGCCATTGGTCGAGCGGCACATGCGCAGAGCCAGCGGCGTCAGGCCGAACGACTCAGCTTGCTCGCCGTCTACACGGCCCAATCTGAAAAATTCTTCGCCTGATAAACCAAG
>QHXH01000581.1:1482-3250 GCA_003222855.1 Acidobacteriota bacterium | reverse complement strand
GCTTCGCTGAAAGTTACTCGGTCTTTTTCGATAACCTGCCGGGCCAGTTCGAGAGTCAAGAATGCCGAGTGGCCTTCGTTGAGATGAAACACCGAGGCGTCGACGCCGAGCGTTTGCAACAGCCGCACTCCGCCCAGCCCCAGCATCATCTCCTGGACCAGACGCGTTTCCCGATCGCCACCGTAAAGATGACCGGTCACTAAACGATCGACTTCGTTGTTCTCTGCAACGTTCGTGTCCAACAGATAGAGCTGCACGCGACCAACATCCGCGCGCCATACCCGGGCCGAAACTGTCCGGCCGCGGATCACAACCTGAATCAGCAGCGGGTCGCCTTGTTCATTATCGACACTGCGGAGCGCAAGCTCATCTGTGTGATTTTCGCGATACTCCTCTTCCTGCCAATCGTCGCGGCTCAGTCGCTGGCGAAAATAACCGAAGCGATAAAACAATCCGATCGCGACCAGCGGTAGATTCAGATCGCTGGCTGACTTCAGATGATCACCGGCGAGGATTCCCAAACCTCCCGAATAAAGCGGGAGCGAATTGTGCACGCCGAACTCTGCACAGAAGTAAGCGACTGGATTTTGCCTGGTGATATGTGCCGCCAGAGCCAGCTTCGGCCAGGGCTTCGTGTCGCTCAGGTATTCGGTGAATCGCCGGTACAGTTGCTGAACACGGTCCGCGAAAGAAGGATCTGCGGCCACCTGGGCCAGTCGCAAATCCGAAATGTGGGTCAACAGCAGACGCGGATTCTGGTCCCACTGCTGCCACAGGTTCGGATCGAGATCGCGGAAAACTTCCGCGCCGTCGGGCGCCCAGCTCCACCAGTAATTCCAGGACAATTCTCGCAGCGGCGCGAGCGTGGGCGGAAGTTCACGGCCCGTCATGCTCGCGCCGGTTTGGGAGTCGCTTTTAATGTCCGGGGTCATTTGCTGATCAAAGTGATGATTCGGAGTCGGAACAAAAGTAAAGCGGCCCTCGCCGCCAAAAAGAATTTGTGATTTTGCAGAAACTATTGAGCCGCGTCAAACGGTACAGTGCCAGAAGCCGACCGTAAAGGAGGGCCCAGTGGTCCGGGGCAGTAGCCCGACCGTAAGGGAGGGCGTTTTGTCGCATGTTAAATCACGCCCTCCCTCACGGTCGGGCTACAGCCCCGTCACTCCACTGAACTTTTGATTTGCGATGAAAACATCCGCATCCCGGGCCTGAAAGAAAACTAAACGCACTTCTTTTAATTGTCGATCGGTCGAAAGAAAATTCTCGATGGTTCGCGACGAAATTTCCGCCGCTTCCGACCGCGGATAGCCGTAGACGCCGGTCGCGATTGATGGAAACGCAAGCGAAGTCACATTCTTTTCCACGGCCAGAGTCAGGGAGTTGTGATAACAGTTCGCCAGCAACTCAGCTTCTTTGCCGCCATGCTCTCGATAAATCGGTCCCACGGTGTGAATCACGTAAAGCGCCGGCAGATTTCCACCCGTAGTCACGACCGCTTCGCCTGTCGGCAAGCCCTGAGGAAAACGTGTGCGCCGGATCTCACGGCACTCTTCCAGGATCGCTGGTCCACCTGCGCGATGAATCGCGCCGTCCACCCCACCGCCGCCGAGCAGAGACGAATTCGCCGCATTCACGATCGCTTCGACATCCTGTTTGGTGATGTCACCGACGACGACACTTACGCGGCCTTCGATAAATGATCGATCTGCTTTCTCAGCACTCATGACGGATTCGGGACAGACTCGACTGCTGCTTGCTCACGCCAGAC
>QHXH01000581.1:0-1373 GCA_003222855.1 Acidobacteriota bacterium | reverse complement strand
CACACCGTGATGAAGTGCACTGCAAATAAAACGACAAAACCAATAGGAAACAGAGCGGGAACATGCGGCTCCGAAGTTTCTTCATCGATCATCGGAACTCGTGGTTTACCGTTCTCATCCAATTCTTTCGCTTGCCTGATTATTTCTGCCCGGGTGGCACGATTGCTGACGCTGGTGTGATACTCACAATCGCAGGAGCGATCGCAGGCCACAATTTCCGACGGCCTGATGGTCAATTGCGACAGGTCGCCATTTTTGATTTTTTGTTGCAGCTGAATCAGATCAATATTTTCGGAGTTTTTCTTGAACGACTGTTCGCGAAATGTGAAGAAAGAAACAACCGAGAAGATCGTTAACATAAACACGAACATGTAAATGGGAGGCCAGATCGTCGCAATTCCCAGAAGCAACTTTCTGGATCGTTTCCAGCGTGTGGGATCCCAATTCAATTCAACCTACCTCTCGCAGCTCGACGTCAATCTCATCGAACATGTCCTGTCGTCGCAATGCTTCGGCGACGCCTTTCGCTTTATGCTCGGTCAGGGGATGATTGGGATCGCCGCTGGCAATCTCGAACACCCGTTCATCGATCATGAGAACTCCCAGCGAACCAAGCGTCACACCGGGCGTCACTTGAATGTCGTCCATGTTGTGAATCTTAAAGTGGCCATGCTGTTCGACCCAGTCTTCGATGAACGGATCGCGCAAAGCGTGCTCGGCTTCACTTTCAGTCAAGTAAGCGCCTTCCACGATTAGGCAGTATTCGCGGCCTTTATTGTCAGTCATTGTTGGAAGAATATTGGGCGCAAGCGGACCGGGCGTCCGCGTCTGTCTGCAAAGCGATTGCGGGTTTCTCTGCGGTCATGACTGAGACCAGCGATTAGGGGTCTGACTGTGACCGCCATAATCTACCACTGCGCATGGCCGTGCGCCAGAGTTTTTCGCTGGTCTTTGGTTTGGAGTTCGCCTTCAGGCGGTTTTAGCGGTTGTGGTGTCAGAAGCCCGACCGTCAGGAAGGGCAAACTTGCAAAAACTGGCTTCTGCCAGCAACACGTCACGTGAGTGTCAATGCGGGTAGCCCTCCCTCACGGTCGGGCTTCTGACACAAGAGTGCTAGTCAGAAACAAAACGCCGCGAGGGTGGACCCGCGGCGTTCTTCGCAAGATAACATCTTGCGCTACATATTTCGCGCTACTTTATGAAGCTGTTGCGTACACGCGATTGAGCTCTCGTGTCAGTCTAGTGAAGTATGAGTCAAACGTGACAAAGCCGGTCGTGCCCTGAAAGAAAGCTTTGCCGCCGGTGTCATGCGACACGCGGTTCAAAGAGCTTTGGCCAAAGCTCGCCGCGAGTTGACTGCGGCTGGTTAATCC
>QHXH01000580.1 GCA_003222855.1 Acidobacteriota bacterium | reverse complement strand
AACCGAACTCGTCGCGTCAGCGACGAATGAATCACCTTCACCCGTCGCTACGCGACGGCAGCTCAAATCCGCGATCCGTTCCCGGCCTTGAAAGGCCGGGCTAAATTCAATCGTCGCTCTGCGACGAAAATCATTTCTGTCGCCCGCTAAAGCGGACTCTTGATTCTTATCTAATCCTTTTCCTGAAGCGCTGGGCTATTTTCAAACGTCCGCTACGCGGACGAAATCTACGCCCTCCCTTACGGTCGGGCTACTGCTCCGCTCGCGACGGCAGCGGTTCCGTGTGAGCGTCTCCCTGACGGTCGGGATACCGACAAATTGCTATCTGACTCTCGACTTAGAATTAACTCTGTCTTATCTTCAACTCATCATGACACCTGATCTTCACCAGCACATCTTCGTCGACGCCGACAACGTGCATTTTGTCGATGCGATTCAGCGAGGTCCCGAGCAATTTAACTTTCTTTTTCGTGGGCCGAATCCGCTGACGCCCGACCCGCCGTACTCGTTCAACTACAAAGGTCTGTGCGACGGGCTGGAGACTGCGGCGATGAAGGCCAGACACGCTCTGCAAAAACCTTACCGGATTATCGATATTAATTTGATGCAGTGGGAAAACGCTGACGAAGTGCCGATGATTCTCACCGAGTACAAATTCTTTCGCGATTATTCCGAGTTGGGCGAATTTCATTTTTGGGAGACGAACGGCACCGGCCTATGCGCTATTGACGAGGCGTTGGCCGATCCGAAAGTGCGAAATTCTCTGGCGATGAACATCTCGTCGTGGCTCGGCGATCAACTCGAAGGCAGGATGGAGCAACTGCATAACTGGCTTGAGTTCGAGCCACCCACCACGGTCATCTACGCGCATTGTGAAGGCGGCATCGATCGCACGGGCGAACTGATGGGAGCGTATTACTTGCGCTGGCTCAACAAGAGCTGGGCCGAAATGAATGCTCTGAATTTTGCGATCGCGAATCGAGCGTTCGGTTGCAACAACTATCGCGCGACGCTCTGGTACTGCATTTATCTCGTGGAGTCGCTGCAGTTCAAGCTCGACTATAGCCAGGCCTTTAAATGTTACGATCCAGGCGATCAGCCTGATGGACACTATGCCTGCGGCCCTCCGGGTTACAGCGACAGCCCTCAGAGTTGATCGAGACTTCGCCATTCTAACCGTGCTCCTTATTTTCAATCGTCCGCGCCGCGGACGATCGAGAATTAACCCAGCCCCGATTCGTCAGGGCTGGGATCAGAATCACAAACAAATCGTAGTCCGTGAAAGGACGGGTGAGTTACAAAACTGCGAGCGATAGCGAGCGGATGCTGTCACCTGGTTGAATCCATGATCCCGTCGCTACCGCTCCGGGTTCTGACACTGTCGCCCGCTAAAGCGGGCCTTGGTTTCGTTTTGGTTGCTTACCCAGCGTTGAAGCGCTGGGCTACTTTCAAAACGTCCACGAGGGATGAACATCGATTGTTACACCGCTGAGTCTTTGAGGCGCGACGCTTGCCGTTTCAACTCATCTCGCCGTAACTACTTTTTTCCGTGCCGTCAACGGTTCGACTAAGCCCGGCAGAAAGCTGAGGTCGGACGGCAGTTGTGGTTTAGGGCCGATGGAGAGCGTGGCGAATGTTTTGTGACAGCCGATACACGATCCCGGACCTCCTAATTTTGGGTCGGTGACTGTGAACATTTGAATGTAGGTCTCGAGCGTAATGTTGGAGAGCATCGCCGGCACTGCGTTGATTGGTAAATTGATATCCACACCATGAACCAATACGGCGGAGCCCCACTGCGTGCCAATCAGCATGTAATTCTGAAGAGGCGTTTTGTACTTTGCTAATTCCGCTCGCCACTGCTTATTGAGCTGATCGGTCGTCGGATAAATGGACCAGCAGCGCGTTGCCTGCGGCTGGGCTGTGACGGCGGTTGTGGCGCCCTGGGCAAAGGGCGGTTTTGAATTCCAAACGTAACTATCCTGGTTCTTTGGATCGCTCGACTTCGGACGAATGTTGGTAGCGAAGGTCCTGGCGTTCTGGTTGTAGAACGAGTAGCGCACCGAAAGATCCGGTGCTGCGGGACCGCAACTCTCCAGGTTGATTCCGGTGCAGGCATTGTTCACCCCGCACGGTAGCTCCGCCATGGGCGCGTTGTCCACATGCTCAAACGTGGCCCAAATCCATTCCGGCAACAACGCCGGATGCTTTTGATCGACAGGATTGCGTTGAATGATGTGCATACCGACAAGGCCCAGCGTTACGGTGGCGCAAATTTTGGTGCCGCCGTTAACCAGATCGCCCGGCACAGCAAGAACTGCATCCTGCGTATAGTAGCGAGATGGATCATCACCGCGGCTGCTGTCGAGAATCCGCCACGCAGCTTTTATTTCAATCGATCCGTTCTTCCCCTGCGGACTTGTTGACGACGTTGTGAACTGAATAACCGGATTCTTTTGTTTGAGGAAGTTCACCTGTCCTGGCAGCGTGGTCAGGGTTTGTGAACGGTCCCCATTTGGAGCCAGAAGATACTGCGCCTCGACATCATTAACGCGACGTTCGAAGAGCGTCCAGTTGCCGTTGATATCAATCAGCGGCTGGTTCGTTGACGCCTGGAAATACTCCTCGTTGTTGGGCATCGGGTTTCCATGGCCGTCAGAGCCAATCGAGATCACCGGTAAGGCCAAAGCGCTCGGGCAACCAGCCGTTACGGGAGAGTTCCCGAACAACGAACTGACCTTTCGATACTGCTGCCAGACCCTCAGGCCCTTTGCGGTAAGGCCAACCGCCGGAGCCTGTTTGGTTGCACCCGCTGCCCAATTGAGCCCCACGAACATCTG
>QHXH01000579.1 GCA_003222855.1 Acidobacteriota bacterium | reverse complement strand
TACGTTCACCAGTTCTTCAACCGTGGAAAACTTTCTCGCGCTTGGACTACCCTGGCCGAAAGGAATGCAAGTTGCCAGCATCGGCCCAATCACGTCCAAGACCGCGCGCGATCATGGTTTGAAGATCGACATCGAAGCGCAGCGACACGACATCGGTGGGCTGGTGCAGGCAGTCCGGCAGTTTTTTACAAAAGAAAGCGCCGGCAAACAATCAGGTTAAAGGATCGCTGTTCCGCAATCCGCAATTGTTAGGATGGATTGAACCGGAACTTCATTCGACCGCGCTTGGCGTTGGCTTTTGCCTTGCGACGATGCTTTTGCGAAGGTGTCTCGAAGGCGCGCAAGCGGCGGACCTCCTCGAGAATTCCCTCGGCATCCAGCTTGTTTTTAAGCCGCTTCAATGCGCGATCGACAGGTTCACCTTTACGAACAATCACTTCTGGCATCAATTGATCACTCCTGGACATTTAGAATCTGCTCTTAAACCGGCGAGGCGGAGCCTACTCGGACTAGGCGACCTCGTCAAATCTCGTCGGAAAGCCGCGGACGAAGCCTACCCAAGCACCGGTCTGGGCCGAAGGGAGGCGCCAGAGAGCGGCTTCAAGAACTGCTCAGCGTTGGGCAAGAGGATTTGCCGCGGTGGCTGCTTTCTCGGTGATTTCGCGGCGTAAAGCGCTCTCTCTACCGCCGCGGGCGCGCGTCCACCACAGGACGATGGGCGAGGCGATAAAGATCGAAGAGTAAGTGCCAACGACCACGCCGATAATGATAGCGAGGGAGAAATCACGTAACACCGCGCCGCCAAAGAAAAACAGACAAAGAATCGGAATGAGTGTCACTGTGCTCGTAAGAATCGTGCGGCTCAGCGTCTGGTTAATGCTGGAGTTCATAATCTCCTCGATGGTGCCCCGCCGACCGCTAGCCAGGCCTTCGCGTATCCGGTCGTAAACGACGATGGTGTCGTTAATAGAATAACCGGCGATGGTCAGCACTGCGCCAACCATAGTAAGAGTGAGCTCGCGGCCGAGAAGCGCAAACACGCCGACCGTCATAAGCACATCGTGCAACAACGCGACGATCGCGCCTACGGCGAAGGAAAGTTCGAAACGGAACGTTACGAAAATTAAAATGCCCAGGATGCCAAGGCCGAGCGCGACCAACGAACTCTTTGCTAGCTCGCCGCCCACGAGCGCGCCGACTCGTTCGGAACCTTCCACATGGAATCCAGCATTCGGCAGCGTTTGCATGATTTGTTTTTCCACCCTGTCGCTGGTGTTCAACGGCGTGCGAACGGTGATATAACTCTTGCCGACTTGCGTGGATTCCTGGATTGACGCGTCGGCAAGTCCGATTGGTTGCAGCGCGTGGCGGACCTGCCCGATGTCGATTTTACCGGGCGCGCTTAACGTAATCAGGTCGCCGCCGCGAAAATCGACGCCAAAATTTTTGTCGCCGCGAATGTAAAAAGCGCCGGCGCCGGCCAGCAGCAACGCGAGCGAACACATGCACGCGATAAAGCCTTTACCCAGGAAATTGATGTTTTGCGCTGAAATCAAATGCAACATCGAGATGCGCTTCAGTCTTCCTGTATCGACAAACCAGCCAAGAAAGTTCCGCCCCACGATGAGCGCCGTGAACAGCGACGCCAGAATGCCGAGCGTGAGTGCAATCGCGAAGCCTCTAATCGGACCGGTCGCTTTCCAAAACAGAATCGCCGCCGTGATCAGCGTCGTTACGTTCGCGTCAAAAATGGAGCTAAACGCTTTCTCGTAGGCCGTGTTGAGCGCAATCTTGAGCGATTTCCCGAGGGCCATTTCTTCGCGCAATCGCTCATAAATGAGCACGTTTGCGTCCACCGACAGGCCAATCGTCAAAATGATGCCCGCAATACCGGGCAATGTGAGGACGAAATGAAACATCGTGAGCGCGCCGACGAGCAGGATGAGGTTGATGATGAGCGCGAGGTTCGCAATAAGCCCGGGAACTTTGTAGTAAATTGCAACGCAGACGAGCGTGATCGCGAGCCCAACCAAGCCGGCCAGAATGCTCGCGCGGATTGAGTCCAGGCCCAGAGTGGGCGATACGCTTCGCTCTTCCTCGATGCTTACTGGCGTTTGCAGGGGGTTCTCGAGGACGCTCGCTAATCCGCGCGCTTCTTCCTCGGTAAATCTTCCCGTGATTTGTGCGTCGCCGCCATAAATTGCGTCTTGAATGACGGGCGCAGATTGGATGATTCCATCAAGCACAATCGCGAAACGGTGATGAACGTTTGCCGCAGTAATGTTGCCGAACTGCTTGGCGCCTTCAGCGTCGAATCGCAAATGAACGACCCAGCCATCTTTTTCATAGGAAGCGCCCGCGCTCGAAACACGCTCGCCGGATAAATCAGCTTTCTTTTTTACGAGCAACCGTTCCTCTACCGGTTTTTCGCCTTCACGCTGCATTTTATACGTTTCGATTCGGTACTCCGGCGGAATGACTTGTTTTCCTTCGTCGATCTCGCGCAACCGTTCGCCATTATCGGGATAAACGAGACGGAACTCGAGTTTCGCCACGCGCGAGAGCTGATCCCGCGCTTCCTGAATCT
>QHXH01000578.1 GCA_003222855.1 Acidobacteriota bacterium | reverse complement strand
TCCGAAGATACGTGGAGCTGGGAGATTCGTCCGATTATCGATAAGGATCTCGGACGCTGGTATCTCTCGTTCAATCCCGCACTGGAACGCGCATTGACCGGGCCAGGAAAAAAGAAAGGTTTCGAGTTCGCTCCTAACTTCAAAGTTTCGTATGCCGTAACCAGGAAAGTCGACGCCGGACTTGAATACTACGGCGCGCTTGGTCCAATCAGCGGCTTCGATCCCAGACGCGAGCAGCAGCATCAGATCTTTCCCGCCATCGACCTGAACGTCTCGCCCGAGTGGGAATTCAACTTTGGTATCGGCATTGGATTAACCGGGAGCACTGACCATCTAATCCTCAAGATGATCATTGGGCGGCGATTTGAGTTTGGGAAGAAGAAAGCGCCAATGTCCGCCCCTAAGTAAAGCAATCAGTCCCATAATATTCGTCTCTGGAGCCTTTACTCGTCATGATTGATTGACGTGCATAGCGAGCGGGAGAGTTTCACCACAAAGACACGAAGGCACAAAACAAGAAAACCTGAGCAACTTTGTGCCCTGGTGTCTTTGTGGTGAATGGTTCCTGCGCTGCGATAACCAATACCTGAATCTCTTTCCGCGTTCATGATATAGTCCCGCATTGAAAATCTCATGACGTTTAGACGCGGATTGGCCGCCGATTCAACAGCGCGGCGCACGCGGCGCGTCTAAACTTAATCAGGAAGTTTGGAAAAAGACGAGATGAATAACTATCGAAATTTTATCGGCGGCAAATGGATCGAATCCACATCGGCAAAGACCGTCAACAATATCAATCCCGCCAATACGGCTGAAGTCATCGGCACAAATCGACAAGCAACTCGCGAAGAAGCGCGCGCCGCAGTCGAAGCGGCCAGCGAAGCATTTCATGAGTGGCGGCGCACGCCCGCACCCGCGCGCGGAAAGATCGTCGCCCGGGCGGCGCGCCTGATGGAGGCGGCGAAAGAAGAGCTGGCTACGATTCTGACGCTTGAAGAAGGCAAGACGATTTCAGAATCGCGTGGCGAGTTGCAACGCTCGATCAACGTCGCTGAGTTTTGCGCCGGTGAATCGCGACGAATGAATGGCGAAACTATTTTTTCCGAGCTGCCTTCGAACTTCGTCTACACGATCAAGCAACCGCTCGGCGTGGTCGCCTGCGTCACGCCCTGGAATTTTCCGGTGGCAATTCCCACCTGGAAGATCGCACCGGCACTGGTCGCGGGCAACACAGTAGTTTTCAAACCGGCAACCCTGACGCCGGCCACAGCGGTTCGCATCGTCGAGATATTTGAAGAAGCCGGCATTCCCGCCGGCGTCCTGAATTTAGTTCTGGGCTCGGGCTCGGACGCGGGCGATGAAATCATCAATCATGCGGCAGTCAAAGCAGTTTCGTTCACTGGATCGAATCCAGTGGGCATACGGCTTTACGAACAGGTTTCGCGGCGCGGGGCAAAGTGCCAATGCGAGATGGGCGGCAAGAATCCGGTGGTAATTCTCGAAGACTGCGACATGGATCTCGCGGTTGAGAACACGGCCCAGGGAGCTTTTGGATCGTCCGGCCAGCGCTGCACTGCGACCAGTCGCGCCGTTGTGGTCGCAAAGATCGCGGACGAATTCGTCGAACGCATCTCGACGCGCGCTCAGTCGATGCGCATCGGCGATGGCATGGATCCGCAAACTGAAATGGGCCCGAGCGTCGATGAAGGTCAGTTCAAGACCGTGCTCGAATACTTGAACATTGGGCGCGAAGACGGCGCGACTTTGGTTTGCGGCGGCGAGCGTGCCACGGGCAATGGCCTCGACAAAGGTTATTTCGTGCGGCCGACCGTTTTCGATCATGTCACTCCTGACATGCGCATCGCCCGGGAAGAAATCTTTGGGCCAGTGCTTTCCGTAATGCGAGTGAAAGATTTCGACGAAGCTATGCAGGTCGCGAACGACACGGAGTTCGGCTTGTCGTCTTCAATCTTTACGAACGATGCCGCGCGTATCTTCCGCTTTGTCGACGAAATCGAAACGGGCATGACGCACGTCAACTCGCCGACCACCGGCGGTGAAGCTCACATTCCCTTCGGCGGCATCAAAGGCACCGGCATCGGCGATCGCGAACAGGGCTCGACGGCGCTCGACTTCTACACCGAACTGAAAGTGGTGTATGTTGATTACACGGGAAGGAAGCGCGAAGGTAATTTGTACTGAGCCAACGGCTTACAGGATCGCACCATAATCTCTGGAGCCGTGAATTATGCGATGCACCAGAATGCTGTTGCGCTCGATTGTATAAAAGATGAGGTAGTCTTCTTTGATCAGATAGCGATATCCAAGTTTTACGAGTTCCTCTTCGCGTGGAATTCTGCCGAGCTTCGGATGTTTTGTGAGGTGAATGAGGCTCTTTTCGATTTCAGCCGCTATCGATTCTGCGGCAGCGGGATTATCGGCGCCGATGTAGGTAATGACCTCGTATAGATCATCCTGTGCTATGGAGAGGAGCCGGACATCGAGTTTATGCGGCTTCATGAAGGCGCTTCCGGAGTTCTTTCATCACTGCGCTGAGAGGCCTCCCTTTATCGCCTGCTGCTTTCTGCGCCTGAGCAACTGCCAGCTTGCTAAAGAGTTCAAGCCTTAACTGCAGGCGGCTGTAATGAGCTAGCGACATGACCACCATGTCACCTTCGCCATTCTTGGTGATGAAAACCGGTTCGTCCGATCGGTGCGCCAACTCGGATATCTCGTTTGCTTTATTTCTCAGATCCGCGTCACAATGAAATTAACGAGAATCTCGCCAAATCGATCTTGAGAAAGCTGCAAAGTGAAGGAAAATAAGATGAGTTCACCAGAAGCGAAGACGACTAACCAATCCGAAACCATCCGCAAACACAAAGAATTTCTCTTCCCAGCCGTGGCCACTTACTACCAGGAGCCGCTGGCGCTGGTTAAAGGCGAAGGCGCGCACGTCTGGGACGATAAAGGAGACAAGTATCTCGACTGTTTCGGCGGCGTGCTGACGGTCAGCGTCGGCCATGCGAACCCAAAAGTAAACGAAGCGGTTATCAATCAGGTTAATACGATTTCGCACACCTCGACGCTTTATGCGAACAAGCCGCAATCCGATTTGGCTGAGAAGCTGGCCCAGATCACGCCGGGCCGTTTGAAGAAATCATTCTTCACTAACAGCGGCACCGAAGCAGATGACACAGCCGTGCACGCGGCGAAGCTTGCGACTGGTCGCCACGAAATCGTCGTCCTGCGGCACGCGTACAGCGGCAGGTCCGCAACTTCGCTATCTGCTATGGGACACTCGACCTGGAGACCGTTGCCACCGCAGGTGGGCGGTTTCGTTCATGCGCGCGCCCCCTATTGTTATCGCTGCCCGTTCAAACTCACATATCCGGAATGCGGGCTCGCCTGCGCGAACGATATTGAGGAATTGATCATGACCACCACGACCGGCGAGATCGCCGCCTTCATGGCTGAGCCCATTCTCGGCGTCGGCGGATTCATCGTTCCGCCGCCGGGATATTTTGAGCGAGCAGTCGAGATCACCCGCAAGCATGGCGGACTGTTCATCGCGGACGAAGTTCAGACCGCGTGGGGTCGCACGGGCGAAAAATGGTTTGGCATTGAGAACTGGAGCGTCGAGCCGGACATCATCACTTCGGCGAAAGGCCTCGGCAACGGCGTCCCGATCGGAATCACGGTCGCGACGCCCGAGGTTGCCGACAAATTCCCGGGCCTGACGTTCTCAACTTTTGGTGGTAATCCGGTTTCATGCGCGGCGGCGTTGGCGGTGCTCAAAGTCATCGAGGATGACGATCTGAAAAAGAATTCTGCCGTCGTCGGCGGATACTTCCGCGAGAAGCTCGAAGGATTGAAAGACAAGTATCCGGTCATTGGCGACGTGCGTGGCATGGGCTTGATGCAAGCGATGGAGTTGGTGAAGGATCGCGAGACGAAAGAGCCCGATCCGCAATCGGT
>QHXH01000577.1 GCA_003222855.1 Acidobacteriota bacterium | reverse complement strand
CATAATCTTCTTTCGTGCCGGCTACGTGCGGCTCAGCTGTCAAACGTCGCAGGTGCTCGCGCGCAGAGTTAGGCGCCGGCAGCGCGCGAAATTGTTCTTCGAGTCGTCGCTCATCCGGCGAACGACCGGCAGAGAAGCCGTCAATTGTCTGCGCCAGGATAATTGATTGACTCGACAGGATTATCAATGAAAGCGAATACGCGAGCGTCTGTCTCAATCTCATAAACAGTCTCAGTGCCTCCGTGTCTCTGTGGCGAATTAATTGAACTATCTGTCTCAACCGCGCGTAAAATGCGCTAAGGAGAACGACCGCAAATGGAGAGTCGCTACTATCCCGGCGTTGAAGCTGACGTAATTAAGCTGATGACTGAGCTTCGAAGTATCTTCGACGAAGATTTCGAGGTTCAGACCATGCAAGTGTCATCGACTAGCGTGCTGCAAGCGCGCAAGTCTAGCACGTTACGCGACCTCACGGGATTGTCGGCCGCGCTTACTATTAAGGTCACGCCCGAGACCGGCGGCACGCGCGTCGAGATCGGCCTGCAGAAATGGTTCGATAAAGCAGCGGTCGCGGCCGTTGCGCTGGCGCTCTCAGCCGGCTTACTGCTTGCGCTTCCGGCGCTCGGCGCCTACTGGCAATACAAACTCACCGAATACGCATGGAAGGTAATCGAAGCGCACATCGCGCGAAAAGCCGGCGGTTACGTTCCGCCGATGCCGGGACGTTGCGGGACCTGTGGCGCAGCTGCGAGTGCCGGTTCAACTTTCTGTGCTGCGTGCGGCGCCAACCTGCGCGCGGGTTTGTCATGCGCAGCCTGCGGCGCCGTCCAGAAAGATCCTAACGCGCGATTCTGTAATGCCTGCGGGAAAGCGCTGACGACGGGTTGAGGAAAATTGTCTCGGAAGATAATCCTGAACAATAGTTTTGCACCAGACCGCGCAGCGGACGATCGGAAGCAGCCCAGCACTTTAGTGCTGGGTACAGATTGAATACCCAAGATTGAAGTCCGCATGAGCGGACGACAGAAATAATGCGACGACGGGCTATCCAATTCTCTGTCGCCCGTTTCACGGGCTTCATTTCCAATTCTATTCGTTTACCCAGCGCTGAAGCGCTGGGCTATTTCCGATCGTCCGCTGTGCGGACTCAACTGCTACTGTTGCTGACCATCGCGACACTGTTCGCGGTCGCTTCCGCTGTTTGCGCACAGGAAAAAGAGCCGATCGATGTCATCAAGGTCAACACCGATCTGGTCGTCTTTGACGCTCAGGTCATCGACAAAAAGACTAAGCGTATCATCGGTGATTTAACCAAAGACGACTTCGACGTGACCGACGGTGGAGTTCGCCAACAGATTAGCTATTTCAGCCGCGACGAACTTCCGTTGTCCGTGATGATGCTGCTCGATGTCAGCGGAAGCGTTCGCCCCATCCTTCATCAGATTCGGGACGGCGCGCTGAATGCGCTGGCGCGATTCAAGCCCGAAGACCAGGTAGCCGTGATGCCGTTCGCGAACACTTCACGGCTGGCGCAGGATTTTACCAACGATCGACAATTAGTTTCGCACAAGATCGAGGAAGCAACTGCGAGCGATGCTCTCGGGCGAGGCACGTTCCTTGGTCCGGCGCTGGAGAGCGCAGCGATCCATATGCAGACGGCGCCCGCACAGACTGGCCGGCGGGTCATCATCATCGTCACCGATAACATCGCTCTGGTTCCCAAGCGCGAGACAAAAGAAATCCTCGACGAACTCTTCGATAAAGGAACGGTGGTCTATGGTCTGATCGTGCGCGCGGCGATCGGTAAGGTCTTTAACGTGATGTTTCTTGGCCAGCTCAAAGGCGTGAATGAATTTGTAGATCAGACGGGCGGAGAAATTATTGGCGCGGACAAGAAAGAAGTCGATGAAAAGCTGGGTGAAGTAATCGATCGTTTACGCGCGCGTTACGCAATTGGATTTCGGCCGAGCAATCCGGCCGACGACGGAAAGTTCCGCCCCGTAACGATAAAAATATCGACGGCGGCAAAGCGAAAAGAGAAACCGATCGTGCTGACCAAGCGTGGATACTATCTGCGACGACGAACAGACTGAAGTTGGGTGCTCACCCAAATGATGAAACCGCATCGGGGGGTGATAATTCTGGCGTTCGGGATTCTCGGCCCCGTCGTCTGTCAGTTGTTCGGCGTAGCGGCGTGGGTGATGGCCAATAACGATTTGAAAGAGATGAATCGTGGCTACATGGATCCAAGTGGTCGCGATCTAACTCAGACAGGTCGAATTCTGGGAATGGTTGCGACCGGCCTCATGGCGATCTCGCTTTTGATTGTAATTCTGG
>QHXH01000589.1:6061-6258 GCA_003222855.1 Acidobacteriota bacterium | reverse complement strand
TGCCCCTCAAGCTGCTCTTTCAGGCCTTCATCGTGATTGTCGGTTTTTTAATGCTGGCAGGGGCGATCAATACATCAATCATTGGGGCCAACGGAGTTTTGAATCGAGTCAGCGAAGACGGCGTGATGACTGATTGGTTCCGCGCTCCACACAAGCGCTTTGGCACCACGTTTCGAATGATCAATCTCATCGTGCTA
>QHXH01000589.1:0-6009 GCA_003222855.1 Acidobacteriota bacterium | reverse complement strand
GGGCTCGCCATGCTGGTGCTTCGTTTCAAAGACAAGTCAGAGCGCGAATGGAAAGTGCCGTTCAATATCAAACTGGACAGCAACGAGATTCCCATCGGTTTGGGAGTGATTGCGGCGCTTCTCTTCACAGTCGCCGGAATAAATCTGATTACTAAAGAAGTGGCTACGGTCAGCGGCATCGTGTTCACAATCGTTTTCTTCACCATCTTCGTGGTTTCGGAAAAGATCAACGAACGCCGGCGCGAAGCTGAGATTCATACAACCAGCGCCATGGATCAGTTCCGGCTGCAACCGCAGGATGCCGTTTCATACGAGAGCGTCGAAGTGCGGCCTGACAATTCTCTCTGTCTGGTGCGCGACTACAATACGCTCGGACACTTGCGCAAAGCGCTTGAACTGACACACACGGGCAAGAAGGATCTTGTGGTGATGACCGTGCATCTGATGCAGGGCCCGGACACCGGCTATCAAGACTTTGCCGAGAGCCAACTCTTCACGAGATACGAACAGTATCTCTTCAGCAAAGTCGTGGCGTTGGCGGAAAAAGCCGGCAAGACCGTGCATCTGCTCGAAGTGCCCTCCTCGGACATCTTTCAAGCGATCGTGCTCACCGCCGCTCAGTTAAATTCCGCGGAGATCATTGCCGGACGTTCCTCGGTAATGAGCCCAGAGCAACAAGCCAAGCGCTTAGGTCAAGCCTGGGAAGAGATCGCGAACAAGCCGAAACAACAGATACGCTTTCGCGTGATAGGAGGGAACGATCAAATTAGAGACTTCTATCTTGGTGCGCATGCGCCAGATCTCACGGAGGAAGAAATTAACTTGATTCATGAATTATGGCGCGGGGTAACGCGCGAGTCCGGAATGGGAGACATTCGGCATAAGGAAATTGTCGTTGTTGCGCTACAGCGCCTGGCGGAAGACCTGGCAGGGAAATCTCGAAAAGAAATACTCGCGCGGCTGCGTTCTTTGGACCACAGCGTGCGCGCCGCCGAATTGGAGGAGGAAAGCAAAAGATAAGAAGTGGGCTACTTCACTCTTCCGGCAAGGTCTTGACGCCAACACTGCGCACGATTCGTTCACGATAACGGCGTGCGTCGCCCTTGATAGTTTCTTCGTTGAGCGTGAGCAGACGACGATCGCGCATCACCACGCGGCCTTCGATGACCACCGTGCGCACGTCTGAGGCCTTCGCCGCATAAACCAAATCAGAATAGATGTTGTAGTAAGGCGTTTGATTCAAGTCGTCGAGATCGACGATCGCGATATCCGCGCGCTTCCCTTTTTCAATCGATCCGATCTCTTTTTCCAGGTGCAAGGCGCGCGCGCCGCGGATCGTGGCCATTTCAAAAGCCTCTTGAGCCGAAACAACTTTCGGGTCTTTGCTAATTAATTTATGAAGCTTCGCCGCGGTATCCATCTCTTCCCAAAGGTTCAGATCATTATTTGAAGCGGCGCCATCAGTGCCAAGGCCTACCGGCAGATCCTGTTTCAGCATTTCCGGCACCGGCGCGACACCGGAAGCCAGCTTCATATTTGACTGTGGATTGTGAACGATGCCGACGCCAAGCTTTTTCAGCAATCCAAGTTCTTCTTCGCTGGGCCAAACAACATGCGCGGCAATCACTCGATCGTTGAGAAAACCGATCCGATTAAGGTAGTCGATCGGCCTCGCCCCCTTCGCTTTGAGGCTGTCATCAACTTCTCTCCTCGTTTCAGAGATATGAGTAACAATCGGCGCGCCGGTGCGATCGGAAAATGCGCGCACCGCCTTCAAGTGATCCTCTGAAACTGTGTAAGGCGCGTGCGGCGCAATGGCCGGAACGATCAGCGCATTTCCTTTCCAGTGATTGACGAACTTCTCCGTGTAAGCCATCGCTTCCGCGTTCGTCTTATTATCGGCGACCGCAAAATCTATGACAGTTTCACCAAGCACGCCGCGCATGCCGGCTTTGAATGTTTCGTCGGCGATCGCGTCTTCGAAGTAATACATGTCGCAATAGGTCGTCGTGCCACTGCGAATCATTTCCGCAAGTCCAAGGCGGGTGCCGACTCGCACGAAATCTTCCGTGACGTTCTTGGCCTCTGCGGGAAAAATATATTTCGTAAGCCATTCCTGCAGATCGAGATCGTCGGCGATGCCGCGAAACAAAGTCATCGGCACATGCGTGTGACCGTTGATAAGACCCGGAATGACAACCTTGCCCTGCGCTTCGATCACCTGACGACCACCGTAGTTGAGGTCCATCTCGGCGGCCATACCGACGGCGACTATGCGACCGTCTTTGATGGCGACGCCGCCGTTATCAATCACGCGACGCGAGCCGTCCATCGTGACTACAGTGCCGCCTCTGATGATTAGATCCACGGTCATTTTCCTGCGTTGGGCGAAGCTTGTCGACGAGCTAACCAGAATGACCATAAACGTCAGGGCGTAGGCTCCGGTTTTTATGCGCTGCATAAATATGATTCTCGCTAAAGTTACGATTACGGCTTTGCCGCCGCACAGTGCGGAAAGGCTTCGCCTTTCCGGTCGAACCATACTTCATACATGCGTCGAGGCTAAGCCTCGACGCAGAGGTAGAGGCGGAGCCTCCTTGAATCGTGGCCACGTAACGGTAAGGCAGAGCCTTACCGCTGTGTGCGGCGGCGAAGCCGCAAGCAGTCCTTATTTAGCGTCCCGCTTCTTTCAGGAACCGCGCATCAAACGCTTTCGGCAACAGCTCCCGGATGTCCACTACTTCGCTTTGTCCTTTCAGATTCGCGAGCGTAATCTTTGCGTGCTTGCAATACTCCCAAATGATTTGACGGCAGGTACCGCAGGGTGGCGTCAATTGGTCAGTGTCCACGACGACGACCAAATCGGTAAAGTCTCGTTCACATTCGGACAAGGCTTTCCAAATCGCCACGCGTTCAGCACAGACGGTCAAGCCATAGCTCGCGCGGGCCGCCCCCACAAGAAACCTGGAAAAAGGCGCCAACGAGCACAACCTTGCATCGTTGGCGATTCGAATTAATTCGTTAGTTTCGCTCAACTCTGGCCTCCAACTGAATCAAAAGACCTGGCCAGTCTCTCGCGAATCTTTCCGCTTATCAAATCAATGCTCACAAGATTATGACCACCCTCAGGAATAATTACATCAGCAAAACGTTTGGACGATTCGACGAATTGAATATGCATCGGGCGCACGGTCGCGATGTATTGTTCGATTACTGAATCGAGCGTGCGGCCACGTTCCGCGATATCCCGCCGCAGGCGACGAATGAAACGAATATCGTCGGGAGTATCCACGAACACCTTTATATCCATTTGTTCAAGCAGGCGCGGTTCAGTAAAGATCAGGATGCCTTCAACGATCACGATCGGCTTGGGAGAGATGGGCGTCGTGTCCGGCAGACGCGCGTGCGTGCGAAAGTCATAAATTGGAAGTTCTACCGGCTCCCCGGCATTCAGCTTTTTAAGATGATTGATTAGCAGTTCGTTATCCACTGCGTCGGGATGATCGAAGTTCGCCGCATTACGATAGTCCAGCGGCATATCTTTCAAATCACGGTAATAAAGATCCTGCTGAATGAAAACGACTTCGTCGGCGCCCTATGATCATGATCGTCAGTTGTCAGTACTAAGTTGTCAGTTGCTTTGCACAAAAAGCGCCCTGCCCCCCGTACATGGCGTAGCTTTTCGTCCGCGAAGCGGACGTTTGAAAATAGCCCAGCGCTTCAGCGCTGGATGCCCGGTAGTACCAACATCTCTAGTCCGCGAAGCGGACGACTGAACCGGTGGAGCGGATATTTTCAGTCGTCCGCGTCGCGGACTGTTCCAATCGCGTTACTTAACCCAGCGATAAATCGCTGGGCTATTTTCATCTGTCCGCTTCGCGGACGAAAGCCAGTCTTCATTTCCGTGCAAAGCCTTCTTCCAGTCAACTTTGTGCTCATCCGTTTCCATTGATTTGTTTTTGCGACTGACTACTGACCACGGACTACTGACAACTGACTGACCGTTATCCCAGTTTCGCAATAACTCTTCTCAACAATTCCGTAAACTGCGCGCGCACGCGCTCGCCCGTGGCAATCACCTGGCTGTGATCGACGGGACGATTCGAAACACCTGCCGCCAGGTTCGTGATGCATGAGATTCCAATCACTTGCATGTCCATGTGGCGCGCCACGATCGCTTCGGGCACTGTGCTCATGCCCACGGCGTCGGCGCCTAAGGTTCGCACCATGTGAATCTCGGCGGGCGTTTCGTAACTTGGACCCGTGAGCGCGGCATAGACACCTCTGCGCATATCGATGTTCATAGCCGTGGCTTCTTCAATGACCATGCTCTGCAAATCCGGATCGTAGGTCGATGTCAGATCGGGGAAGCGTGGCCCAAAGCGTTCGTCGTTTGTGCCAATCAAAGGATTCACGCCCATCAGATTGATGTGATCGCTGATGACCATTAAAGAGCCCGGCGTGAACTCGGTATTCAATGAACCCGCTGCGTTTGTCAGGATCAAGGTGCGCACACCCAGCAGCTTCAGGACTCGGATTGGAAAGGTAACGTCTTCGAGCGAATACCCTTCATAAAAATGAAACCGTCCCTGCATCGCGGCGATCGGAACTTCACCCGCCCTTCCAATCACCAGGCGGCCGGCGTGACCTTCAACGGTTGCCTGCGCAAAGCCGGCAATCTCTTTGTACGCGAGCGATGTTGATTCAGTCAGTTCATCAGCGAATGCTCCCAGCCCGCTGCCCAGGACGATCGCGACCGAAGGCCTGGCATTAGCGCGTGAACGAATCTGTTCTGCGGCCCGCTGCGCGCGCTCATATCGGGACGGAGTATTTGCGGTTGCTGACATTTGAGTGTGCACTGAAGACATTACAACAGGAATCCAGTTTAGAGTTCAAGCACAGCTTGTAGTAACGCAATTTGGCAAATTGCGCTACAGCTTATCGCTCCTTTTGATAAGCAGTTCCCAGAGCTTTCGGCGCGCGTGACTGGCCAATAAAGCCGGCGAGCACGACGATGGTAAGGACGTAGGGAATCATCTGGATGAATTGCACGGGTATGTCTTCACCTGAAGGCAGCTTGGCGACGCCCTGCATTTGAATCGTCATCGCGTCAGCAAAGCCAAACAACAAACAGGCGAGCATCGTTTGGACCGGACGCCACTTGCCAAAGATCAAAGCAGCCAATGCGATGAAGCCGCGGCCCGCAGCCATGTTGCGAGTAAAGAGAGAGGACTGACCTATAGAGAGGTACGCGCCGCCGATTCCCGCCAAAGCGCCGGACAGCATCACGCCGACATATCGCATGCGATTGACGGCCACGCCGGCGGCGTCAGCAGCTTCGGGATTCTCGCCGACCGCGCGCAGACGCAAACCAAACGGTGTGCGATACAACACGTAGCGCGTGACAAAAACCACCACCAGGGCCAGCAACGAAATGATCGAAACGTCGGTGAAGATTTTCCACGCCGGCATAAACGGTAAGAACCGCGCGAGTACCGGCAACAGGTTCTCTTTCGGAATCTGCGGTGTTGAGCCGGATGACAAAAAGAGCGCGCCGCTCAGTACCGCCGGCAAACCAATGAAGAGAATGTTGATGCCCGTGCCGGTGACTACCTGATCCGCTTTGAAGCGAATGCAAGCCAACGCGAGGATGAACGCGACCGATGCACCGGCCACCATTGCCGCACCCAACCCCACCCAGGGACTGTGCGCATAGTAGGTTACGGAAGCGGCCGTGAAGGCTCCGGCCAATAACAATCCCTCGAGAGCGATATTGATGACGCCCGATCGCTCTGAATACAAACCGCCCAGCGCCGCCAACACCAGCGGCGTTGCCAGACGGATGGTTGAAAACAAAAGGGATAGAGTAAAGATTTGGCGCATGTTTAGTAATTAGAGCTTGGATTTTAGGGCTTAGGTCTTCACGAACTGCCGATACTAAGCTCTAAGATCTAAAATCTAAATTCACACCTTTGCTCGCTTCATCAATCCAAACTTTTTCAACGGCCC
>QHXH01000588.1 GCA_003222855.1 Acidobacteriota bacterium | reverse complement strand
AGCCGGCAGCCATGCTGCGTCGTCGACATGATCATGGGACCACCCGGTGTTTCCGCTCTTGTCTCAGCCCGCTCCTTCAAACCACATCGTCGCCAGCGGCGGCAGCGTGATCCCCGCTGAATAATCCAAACCATGCGACGGAATCTTTTCCGCTTTGATACTTCGCACCACGCCAAAGCCGCCGCCACAGTATTTCTCAGAATCAGTATTTAGAATTTGCTTGTAAGTTCCTTTTCGCGCCAATCCAATTCGATGGCCTTCGCGCACGATGGGCGAGAACTTGCCGACGCAGATAATCTCTTTGCCAGTCGAAGGAGCAATACGGCGAAACACGATCACATTCTCGCCGGCATTATCGACTTCAATCCAACTAAAACCACTCGCATCGCTGTCGGCTTCCCAAAGTTCAGGGTGTTGCGTGTACAGCCTATTTAAGTCCTGAATCAACTTCAGCACGCCTTTATGAATCGGCGTTTGCAGCAGGTGCCAATCCAGACTCTCGGTCTCGGTCCACTCGCGCCATTGGCCGAACTCGCAGCCCATGAACAGCAGCTTCTTGCCGGGATGCGCCCACATGTATCCGAAGAGTGCGCGCAGGTTCGCAAACTTCTGCCACTCGTCGCCGGGCATCTTGTTCACCAGCGAGCCCTTCATGTGCACGACCTCATCGTGAGAGAAGGGCAGGATGAAGTTCTCGCTCCATGCATATAACAAGCCGAACGTTAGTGCATTGTGATTGCCCCCGCGAAACAGGGGGTCAGTCTGAAAGTATTTCAGCGTGTCGTGCATCCAGCCCATGTTCCACTTGAAATCGAACCCCAGTCCGCCCGCATAAACCGGATGACTGACCGCCGGCCATGCAGTTGATTCTTCGGCAATCATCAAAGTGCCGGGACATTCACGATGGGTAACTTCGTTCAATTCCTTCAAGAAGGAAATCGCTTCGAGATTCTCGCGTCCGCCGAATTCGTTCGCCACCCACTCGCCTTCTTTGCGGCTGTAATCCAGATAGAGCATCGATGCG
Organism: Acidobacteriota bacterium; assembly: GCA_003222855.1. Lineage (GTDB taxonomy): Bacteria > Acidobacteriota > Blastocatellia > Pyrinomonadales > Pyrinomonadaceae > UBA11740. The sequence goes on along the minus strand of QHXH01000588.1, from coordinate 1,682 downwards.
ACCGCGTCGACACGCAGTCCGTCGAGATGAAATTCGCGCAGCCAGTAGAGCGCGTTCGCGATCAGAAAGTTCCGCACTTCGTTGCGGCCATAGTTGAAAATGTAAGTGCCCCAGTCAGGATGCTCACCTTTGCGCGGATCTTCATGCTCGTAGAGCGCGGTGCCGTCGAATCGAGCCAGCGCGAATGCATCTTTGGGAAAATGCGCCGGCACCCAGTCCATGATCACGCCGATGCCCGCTTTGTGAAGATGATCGATGAGAAAGCGAAAGTCGTCAGGCGTCCCGTAACGTGCTGAGGGCGCGAAGTATGCGCTAACTTGATAACCCCACGAAGGGCCGTATGGATGCTCTTTCAAAGGTAGGAATTCGACGTGCGTGAATCCACTTTGCAGCACATAGTCGGCGAGCAGCGGCGCAATTTCGCGATAGGTTAGCGGACGATTACCGTCTTCAGTGATGCGCCGCCACGAACCCAGATGCACTTCGTAAATTGAAAACGGTTCACGCCAGGCCTGCCGTTTGGTGCGTTTTGTTATCCATGCGCGATCGTGAAATTTGTATCGTGATTTGTAAACGATCGCAGAGGTGTCCGGCGGCACTTGCATCATGAACGCGTAAGGATCAGCTTTGAAGATTTCGCCGCGCCGTGTCCGAATTGCATATTTGTAAAGCTCTCCTTCCCTGAGTCCGGGAATGAAGAGTTCCCAAATGCCTGAGCTGCCAAGCGATCGCATGGAATGCTTCTCGCTCTTCCACCCATTAAAATCGCCGACGACACTGACACTCTTTGCGTTCGGCGCCCACACCGCAAAGGCGACGCCGCGTTTGCCTTCGTGAGTAATCACATGCGCGCCCAGCTTTTCGTAAATTCGTTCGTGCTTGCCTTCGCCGAACAGGTGGAGATCCATTTCGCCGAGCGTGGGAGAGAGGCCGGAGGTGTCAGAAGCCCGACCGTCAGGGAGGGCCTCATTCGAAACAGCGCCCTTGCTAACGCGCGGGCTTCTGACCTTTTGTGCCTTTTTGTGGCTCAATGTTTTCCGTGTCAGCCGCTTGCTATCGCAAGCGGTTCTGTAGCGTGATCCTTTTTGTAATTCGGATTAAGTGGCTCGACGAAGCGACGATAAATAGCCGCGCCGGTTCCCATTTCCGGCCGGTTGCTTTTGGCTTCTGAGAGAATCTCGAGAAAGTGTTCGCGCACTGGCGGCAGCTTCAATTGGCCCATCAAATCGATCGCGCGCGCGGCGTACTTCAGAATCTGAATCGTTTCGATTCCTGAGATGTCGTTAAAAAACCAACCGCAGCTGGTGTACATCAAGAGCAGCATCCGCTGTAGTTCGAGATATGTAAGCGCGCGCCACTGTTCCTCTGGAGATAACTCACGGCCCACCTGTTCAAAAAGAAATCTTTCGCGCGAATGCTGAGGATCGAGAATCAAAGCAATGCTCGCATCGCGCGCCTGCCACGGATCGACGAACAGAGTCCCGCGCGTTGCTTTAAAATGCAGATCGTTTTCGTCGCGCAGATAATCCAATGCCGCTCGCAGCGGCTTGCGCCATTGTTGATTCCATCCCGCTTCGCCGCCGGTGTGGCAACCGCAGTCGTAAATCCATCTGCCGACGCCATGAGCGCAGCTCCATGACGTCCCTTCGCCATCCGGTCCGTTGTCAATTTCAACTTCTGAT
>QHXH01000587.1 GCA_003222855.1 Acidobacteriota bacterium | reverse complement strand
ACGGATACCTCCGGCTTCATGACATCTACAACCTTAATCTGCCGGCAGATCTGGTCGTGCTGAGTGCCTGCCAAACGGGCGTTGGAAAACAGATCAAAGGCGAAGGTCTCATCGCGTTAACCCGGGGATTCATGTACGCGGGAGCGGTGCGGGTGGTTGCCAGTCTGTGGAAAGTGGATGACGTAGCGACCGCGCAACTGATGGCTGAGTTCTACAAACAGATGTTTACCGATGGCCAGACACCGGCAGCGGCGCTGCGTGCCGCGCAGCGCAAATTGTCGCAACAACCCCGCTGGCGTTCACCTTACTATTGGGCCGGCTTTGTGCTTCAGGGCGAATGGAAGTAATTCTCGCAAACAACCTTATCTGGACTATAATTCGCGTTTGCTCTGCCCCGGAATTTAGCAAAGCTCGAACTAACTTTGATGACGCCGGTCGACCCACAAGCCGTTAAGCATTCTCAAGACAAGCCGACCGGTGCGCGTCGACACGGCACAACGCACGGCCCTTGGGTATTGACCTCGAAAGCTTTCGACAAGCTGCTGGCTAATCTCTCGCCGGATCGCGATGAAGCCGGTACGCAGTACGAAATGATCAGAACCAAGCTGGTGCGTTACTTTGAATCGCGCGGAGTCGGCTCAGCAGAGGCGCGGGCGGATGATACGCTCAACCGAGTTGCGCGAAGACTTGACGAAGGCCAGCAGGTTGAAAACCTGATCGGCTATGTATACAGGACGGCGTACCTGGTTTTTTTAGAGGCACTTAAGGAGCCCGGTCACGATGAAATTGATCCGGAAAAGGCGCCCACTGTTATGCCCGAGCCACAATTCGAGGACACTGAGCGGGAACGACGCCAGCGTTGTTTCGATCAATGTCTCAGCAAATTAACGGCGGAAAATCTCGAATTGATTTTGGGGTATTATCGGGAAGAAGGACGCGCCAAGATCGATCTCCGCAAACAGTTGGCGGACGGATTAAGAATACCTTTGAACGCCTTGCGGATCCGCGCCCATCGAATCAGAACATACCTTGAAAGCTGCATAGCGAAATGTCTCGCCCAAATGGCTTAAGAAGAAATGTAAACGTGCGGAAGGTCACTTCTATCAAGAGGCGTATTCCATGCCGACAAGTAGCGACACCAACTTGATGAGCGACTTGCCGCCAACCGACGGCGAGTTCGAAGAACTTGCGATTGCCGAAGAAGAGCTAATCGATGCTTACCTCCGCAACGAACTCTCGGCAGATGAGCGAAAACTTTTCGCGAACGCGTTGCACGGTTCTTCCGAACTGAGGGAGCGATTGCATTTCGCGAGCCTGCTTCTCAAAGAGGTGTCGTCGACACCTCAACCCCAAACACTTGTGTCTCAGATTGATCATTCCAGTCATCCATCCGAGGTTGCATTCCGTAGCCTTCGCAAATGGCGGCACTTCTTCGGACCTTCATTTATGCCGAAGCCGGCGTTCCGCCTCGCGCTTGCTGCGTGTGTCGTCCTGATTCTGCTGGGCGGCGCGGCGCTGTTGGCCGGCTGGATGAACTTGCGGCGAGAATCGCAGCGGCTCGCCGCCGAGCGAACGACACTTGAGCAGCAACAACAGGCGCTGGAAAAGAGTGCCGCGGAACAACAATCCAGATCCGCGCAACTAACCGCGGAGATCTTAACGGAAAGGCAACAGCTCGAGGACGACAGAAAACGTCTCGAACTTAGACGGGTGCAGATCGCCGGCGAACAGACGTCATCACGAACCTCAGTGGCTACCCTTGCGCACCTTTTTCTTCCGCCCGGTTTGACGCGCGGCGCGGGCCCACCCAAAGAGTTACGCATACAGCCGGGAGTGGCGAAGATAAAGCTCGAGCTCGGTCTTGAGGCCGTGGACTACGCAAGATATCAGGCGGTCATAAAAAATGCCCAGAACGTTGAAGTTTATCAACAGAGGGGCCTCAAGCCGACTCGCTCGAACAAAACGCTCGCTCTTAAAGTTTCCGCTAGTTCACTGCCCGCGGGAGACTACACTGTTTACTTGAGCGGTACGACTTCATCAGGCGCGACCGAGGTTGTTGGCGAGTATTCATTTCGCGTCATTCGCAAACAAGAGTGAACGAATCACAGAAGATCGCGACCTCGCAGTCGTAAATTGAAAATGAACCTTCGGGAATAGTCGTAACCCTCTTTTACTCCTTCAGCATTGAGACTCCCAACAAGCGCGAATTTGTTTACTCGTGGCATGCCGCCATGTGCGCAATCGGAAATCAATTCTTCGCACGCCCAATCTTTTTTGACTGAAATGTTTTGCGCCCGGCGCTCACTTGTGAATGAGCGAGCATTTATCGCGAGGCGCGTCAGGGTCACATTCATCGTGATGAAGGCCTGAGTCGTATCGTCGGAGCGACGTCGAGGATTTTGAACTCGTAAGAATGAAGGGTTGACAAATGCGGCTGGCTTTTTGATTGATGCCCCCGCATTACTTGAGTACGAGATGACAAACGGTCGCGGTTGAAATGTTTGCTCGGTTCTGAACATTCTGAGCAGCAGACGTTAAAAAAAGGATCTGATCCAGCGTTGGGAATTGCGAGCCGCGGCCTGTTCACGTGGCGACGGCAGCATTGCGGATTTTGAA
>QHXH01000586.1 GCA_003222855.1 Acidobacteriota bacterium | reverse complement strand
CATATGGGGTGGCAGTGGGCGTTCATTTTAACCGGCGCTATCGGTTTGGTGTGGCTCGCATTTTGGATTCCGCTGTATGCGCGGCCCGAAGCGCACGCGCGAATTTCGCGTCAAGAACTCGCTCACATTCAAAGCGACCCGCCAGATCCTCCCGCGGCGAAAGTTCCGTGGCTGCGACTGATTCCCCGCCGGCAAACTTCCGCATTCGCGATCGGCAAGTATCTGACCGATCCAATCTGGTGGTTTTACTTATATTGGATCCCGCCGTTTCTCAGACAGAATCACGGACTTGATCTGACAACGATCGGTCCGCCCCTGATTGCAATCTATGTCATCGCTGACGTCGGCAGTATCGGCGGTGGCTGGTTGTCTTCTACTTTCATCAAGCGAGGATGGACCATCAACAGCGCGCGTAAAACCGCGATGCTAATCTGCGCCTTGCTCGTGACGCCCATCATCTTCGCGGCAAACGTGAAGAGCCTTTGGTTAGCGGTTGGTCTGGTGGGTCTGGCAGCAGCAGCCCATCAGGGTTGGTCGGCGAATATTTTCACGATGGCTTCGGACATGTTTCCGCGCCGCGCGGTAGGGTCCGTCGTCGGCATTGGCGGCATGGCCGGCGCTTTCGCCGGATCGACCATGGCCGTAATTGTCGGGTACGTACTTCAGGTCACGGGTGGAAATTATCGGGTCCCGTTTTTCATCGCGGGTGGGGCTTACCTTACGGCGCTGCTGATCATTCACCTCCTGGTTCCGAAACTCGAGCAGGCTGAAACGGAAACCGAAGTATCACCTTTCTCGATCGGCACGATTGTCGGCTTTGGGTTCGTGGGCAGCATTTTTGGATCGTTTACCGGCTGGTGCATCGGTATCGTTTCGCGAGTGACCGGTCCGAACCTGCTGAAGTATATGGCGCTAGGCGCCGCAGTCGGGGTGGTGATCGGCATTGTTAGCGGAGTGGTAATCACGAGTTCTGGATCGAAAGTTGGGAATGGAAGACTTCGAGATCCTGGGCAGAATTGAAGAAGTCAAGACGATTGCAGTCGGTACGCGCATCCATGAGATCGCGCGCCTACGAAAAGCCTTCGGCTCGGGGCGCTGGCGGAAAGTTAAGGGCTTTGCCACTGTCAGGCTGGAGGATGGTACAATTCATCGCGTCGAGTTGCATTGGTACGAGGCGCATGGGATAGGTCGGAAGAAGATTAAGATTAAGCGCTATATCGATTGATGATGCCATCCAAACGTCAAAGTGTGAAGTCGTACGTGTTGTGCGTCGATGATGGCGGCTATCCTGAGTCGCTTGAAGCGCGCAAGGTATACGCCGTGCTGCCGGACGAGCGGGCCGCCCGCAACAACTATATCCGAGTCATTGACGAGACCGGTGAAGACTATCTCTATCCTGCAAAGTATTTCGTTCCGATCCAGATCCCGTCCGAAGCCAGTAACATCCTCGCTGCGAAAATGAAGCCGCTGTAGCCGTGGCCATTCTCGACGCTTTCAGACTCGACAACAAAGTCGCGCTGGTGACTGGCGCTTCAACCGGACTCGGCCAGGCGATCGCCATCGCTCTCGCAGAAGCCGGCGCGAACGTGGCCTGTCACGGCAACAGACATGCGCCCGACGCCACGTGCGAAGCAGTCACCCGCGCGGGGCACCAGGCATTTGCGGTCACCGGCGATCTCAGCGATCGCGAGACCCCGCGTAATCTAATCGAAGCAACGATTGCTCACTTCGGCCAACTCGATATACTCGTCAACAACGCCGGCATTATTCGTCGTTCTCAGGCGATCGTTTATCCGGAGAAAGATTGGGCGGACGTAATCGAAGTGAATCTCAACAGCGTCTTTCGTCTCTCCCAACTTGCGGGACGGCACATGATCGAGCGGGGCCAGGGAAAGATTCTCAACATCGCTTCGCTGCTTTCGTTTCAGGGCGGCGTCACGGTGCCCGCATACGCGGCTGCGAAAGGCGGCGTGGCGCAACTAACGAAAGCGCTCGCGAACGAATGGGCCGGGAAAGGCGTTAATGTTAACGCAATCGCGCCCGGATACATGCGCACTGAAAACACTCGCGCATTACAGGAAGACGAGACGCGCAACTGCCA
>QHXH01000519.1 GCA_003222855.1 Acidobacteriota bacterium | reverse complement strand
ATGCCTTTGTTTGGAAACGTTGAATACGCTGAAACCATCTGATCGAGCGGCACTTCGGTCGCGCCCAAAGCCGACGGCAGATAAGGCGCCATCGGCACCTTGACGCCAAAGCGGCGCAGCATCTGCGCGCCGGTTTGAATCCCGACGGTTTGCAGCAGGTGCACGGCGGGAATATTCATTGAGTGGGCCAAGGCAGTCTTTAACGGCATGTCGCCGCAACTGAGCGAGCCATCATAGTTGTGGGGCTGCCAGCCATTGATGTTAATCGGCGCGCCGCTGACGGTCGTGTCCGGAGTCATGCCCCATTCGATGGCTGCCGTATAAACAAACGGTTTGAAGCACGATCCGGTTTGGCGGTAAGCCTGCACCGCGTTATTGAACTTATTGGTGAGAAAATCGTAGCCGCCGACCATGGTGACCATCTCGCCGGTCTTGGCGTTGATTGTCATCATCGAGCCTTGCACGCCGGGAATCTGATTCAGCTCGACTTTCATCTTGCGATTCTTCTTATCAACGTCTTTGATAATGAACTCGGCGAGATAACCGGGCTTGAACTCACTGCGAGGCGCGCGATGCCCCCAGCCCATATCTGCTCCGCTGACAGTTGCCGTGTAATTACCAAAGCGAACTGTGGCTTCGTCCCGGCCCTGGTCGACTTTCGTCACCAGCCCCATCAGGTAGCGGCCGGGCACGTAGTCGCCGCGATACCAATCAGGGTATTTGTAGCCGGCCAGTTCCTGTGGTGTCGGCACGCCACTGTTCGCCGAAGTCGGAATCGCCTGATACGAAGAATGCCAACCGGCGTGTGACTTGTCGTACCAGCGCAAACCCGCCCGCACAGCCTCGTAAGCTTTCCGCTGCGCGGCCACATTGATCGTCGAATAAACGGCGAGGCCGGTCTGGGCCACGCGCGTGGTGTACTTGTCTTCCAAATCCTGACGAATGTATTCGACGGGATAGTCGAACGCGGGTTCCGTCGCTTGCGGTGCCTGATAATAAGCTGAGTCAGCCAATTGAATTGGTTTCGTTTTTGCCGCGTCAACTTCACTCTGCCAAGCAAAACCGTTCTTCGCCATCAGATCCAAAACCAGATCGCGCCGCTCTTTTGCTTTGGTCGCGTTTGCGGTCGGCGAGTATTCGCCCGGCGCTTTCGGAATTGCTGCGAGCAACGCAGCTTCTTCGATCGTCAAATCTTTCGCCTGCTTGCCAAAATAAGTTTCGGCGCCGGCTTCTACTCCATACGAGTTTGCGCCCACGAAGATATGATTGGCGTACAGTTCCATGATTTGATTCTTCGTGTAGTAGCGTTCAATCTGCAGCGCCAGCACCCACTCGTTCATCTTGCGCTTGTAGCTTTGTTCGCGCGTCAGAAAAAGATTCTTAGCGAGTTGCTGCGTTAGCGTCGATCCACCCTCCACCTTATTGCTCGTGAAGTTTTTCCAGGCGGCGCCCATGATGCGAATCGGATCGATGCCGACGTGATCATAGAAGCGAGCATCCTCGACAGCGAGGATCGCGTTCTTCATGTTTGCCGGGATCTCGTCATACTTCAGCGGAATTCGTTTTTCGAGCGCGAACTCTCCGATAACCGTCTTGCCATCGTCGGCATAGATACGCGTGACGATGCTGGGGCGGTAAGTGGCGAGCGCGGCGACTTCGCTCGCCGCCTGCGAATAGTTGAGCTGATAGGCCGCAATGATGCCCGTCAATCCACCCGCCGCCAGGGCGAGCAGAATGACTGCCGGAAACCAAAAACGGCGCAAGATGTGTTTGCGCTCACCCGGCGGCGCGCTCACGATCGCCCCCGGTGTATATGATTTCAAACGATTTATTGGTGGTTTCGCGGCCATAGTTCTCTCCCAGTCTTTCTCGCCTAATAGTCCTTTAAATGATGCTCTTTGGACAATGTGGCTTCCCACACAACTCTTGTAGCGCAAGTTGTTAACTTTTGCGTCCCGCCGCCTCCGCTAAAAACCGGCTGCAAGTTAGCAACTTGCGCTACATGGGGAGTTGAAGGCTGATTATAGCTTAGACGCGCCCGCATGAACGAGCGATGAAAGCGAAGGCTGGTGACGTATTTTGCGGTTTTCTTTGCGCCCTT
>QHXH01000518.1 GCA_003222855.1 Acidobacteriota bacterium | reverse complement strand
ACTTCCTCACCAAACAAGGGCTCAAAGTCAGGGTCGTGGAAAAAGCCGATCGCGCCGGCGGATTGATCAAAACGATTCGCACCGACCATGGCCTTGTTGAAACTGCGGCAAATGGACTGTTGAGTTCGGCGCGACTGGAAGCGATGTGCGCAGACATTGGCGTCCCGCTAAACGCGACGCGACGTGAAGCGCGCAAGCGATTCATCTATCGCGACAAGCCGAAGCAACTGCCGCTGAGGGTCACGGAGCTCTTTGCCCTTTCAGGCCGATTGGCAGTCAGCGCAGCAAGGTTGCGCCCGCGCCAATTTGAATCGATTTATGATTGGGGGAGGCGAGTGCTCGGCCGTGGAGCAACCGATTATCTTTTGATTCCGGTGTTGGCCGGAATTTATGCCGGCGATCCAAATCTTCTCAGCGCAAGTTTGATTTTCGGGAAATCGAATCTGTCCGATCACTTGCGCACGACTCGGCCGGCAAAAGGAAGATTGCGCGGTACAGTCTCGCCGCCAGAGGGAATGCAGCAGCTAATCGATGGCCTGGCCGATTATCTGAAGAGCGCCGGGGTCGAGTTTCATTTCAATCATGACGAGAAAGCGAGTGCGGGCGATCCGGCAGTCGTTTGTCTGTCTGCGAGTGACACCGCAAAGTATCTGTCTGAGGTTGCGCCGCAACTCAGCGCTGGTTTACGAAATATCGAAATGCTTTCGTTAGCGACTGTGACTTGCTTCTATGGACCAGATGCGGCAAAGCTCGACGGATTTGGTTGTCTGTTTCCGCGCGATCAGGGATTTCGCGCACGCGGTGTGCTTTTCAATACTTCGATCTTTGAAGGACGCGGCCCGGCGCACGCAGAGACCTGGATTTTTGGGGGCGCGCTGGACGCGGAAGTCGTGAATTTAGGTGATGAGGCATTTGCAGAACTGATCGCCGCCGAACGCCAACGGTTCTATCGCGCGCATGACGAACTGCTTGAGATTCGCATTACACGTTGGCCTAACGCGCTGCCGCATTATTCAATCGAGCTGGAAAAAGTTCTGACGACGTTACCGGCGCCCCCGGAAAACGTAGCGCTGGCCGGAAATTATTTGGGCAAGATCGGATTGGCCAAGATTCTCGAACGGGCCGCGGTGGTCGCGGATCAGTTCAAAGCGTCCACCTGAGCTTTCTCTTCGTGGCTCTGTGAAACTCGGTGCCTCTGTGGTGAATCTTTCACGAGTCGCTACTCCACTACAGCGACACAGAGATCCACAAAGACAGCTGAGAAATGTTTTATCGTTATCTCTATGACCAGGACCGGCATCCTTCTCATCAACCTCGGCACACCTGACGCGCCCACTCCAGAGGCCGTCGGCAAATACCTGCGTGAATTTCTGATGGACCCTTTCGTGATCGATTTGCCTGCGCCGCTTCGTTGGTTTTTGGTGAATGTATTGATTGTGCCGAAACGTAAGTATCAATCGGCCGCGGCTTATCAAAAGGTGCAAATGCCGGAAGGCTCGCCGCTGCTTGTGCACACGCGCGCTTTGCGGGAGAAGGTTGCCGCCGAACTCGGCGGTGAGAACTACGTCCTCGAGTATGCGATGCGTTATGGCAATCCTTCGATCGCTTCAGCGCTCGCGAGACTAAGCGCGCAGAGTGTCTCGCGAATAATTGTGTTGCCGCTCTATCCACAATACGCCGAATCAAGTTTCGAAACCGCCGTGGTTGAAACAAGGAAACGAGCCGCTGAGGTAGGCTGCGACGATCGCCTGACGTTCGTTTCTCCGTTCTATGACCGGCCCGAATTCATCGATGCCTTCGCACGAAATGTCAACGATCATCTGGCTGGTGAAAATGCCGATCACATCCTCTTCAGTTTCCACAGCCTGCCCGAACAACATCTGACCAGGCTTTATCCTCATCATTGTCTGCGGACAGCCGACTGCTGCGATCAGATCACCGACCTGAATCGCAACTGCTATCGCGCGCAATGCCTCTTTACCGCCAGAGCAATCGCGCAACAAGTTGGATTGAAGAGCGACGACTACTCAATCTCGTTTCAGTCCCGACTGGGCCGCGCGAAATGGCTCGGGCCAAACACGGAAGAGATGCTTAAGACTTTGGCTGCTCGCGGCGTAAAGCGACTCGCGGTTGTGTGCCCGTCGTTTGTGGCGGATTGTCTGGAAACTTTGGAAGAGATTGCGATTCGCGGGCGCGCAACGTTTGTTTCTGCCGGGGGTGGTTACTTGACGCTCGTGTCTTCACTCAATTCCGATCCGATTTGGGCTAAAGCCATTGCCGAATGGGTGCGCGGCACCGCCAAAGAATGATAAGCAACGTCTCGGCGCATGCTGGAATGGCGGCGCGTTCGGGCGGAAAGTTGCTGTATGAAGCTTTGGCAACCGAAAAGAATCGATGAAATGATGATCGGGTGGATTGAGTATACGGTGCCGATCGATGGCAAGCCGAATTAGTTTCACGTTCGATCAACTACAGATTTAGGGCGTCATGATTTGCCCAGAAATGGACAACCACAAACGTTGGGAATGCGTCGATATTTGG
>QHXH01000517.1 GCA_003222855.1 Acidobacteriota bacterium | reverse complement strand
TTGTCTGATACTGGTAATCAGCAAGCAACTTTCACTTGCTTTGAACATTGCAGTGTTTGCTTTGGTGCTGCTTTACTGTCTACACAGTATCGCGTTTCTGATGCTGCCGCGCTGGAACCCAAAATTGTATGCAGAGATAAGTCTTACCCTGCCGCGCTGGCTGATGACTTTTGCGGCGCTGGTTTCAGTTGTTTCGATGGGCGTGCTGATTGCTGTGCAAGTAGTACAGGACATTCAAATGCTGATGACGCAAAGCTTGAAAGAGAGGATTGCGCAACATTCACTAACGAGCCTGGAGCTGGCAGTGTTATGGTCTGTCGTCGCGGCGCTGCTGTATGTTTTGGCACGCTGGCAGCGAAGTAGCGCGTGATGAAGGATCGGCGGCTGTGCCGCAGCACATTGCGGTAAGCCTTCGGCTTACCGGCCGATTCTTTCAATTTGTGCGAGGCTGCGCCTCACTCTCAAGAGGCATAGCCTCTAATTTCAAAGTTGTTGACTGGAAAGGCAGAGCCTTTCCGCAGTATGCGGCGGCAAAGCCGCAATGGCCCATGGACATTAACGGCAGAACAATCTTAGTTACCGGCGCGAGTCGGGGACTCGGCCGCACGCTCGTCTTCGCGTTCGCGAAAGCCGGCGCGAAAGAAGTTTTTGCCGGCGCGCGCAAAAAGGAAGACATCGAGAGGCTGAAAAGCGATGCCGCGGCGACGGGCGCGTCCATCACGCCAATCAAACTTGACGTAACTAACGACGACGACGTGAATGCCACTAAGTCACTCGGCCCTATCGACGTGCTCGTGAACAACGCAGGTGTGGCCGGTTACGGCAATCCCGCTTCGATGAGTCTTGACTCGGCGACTGAAGAAATGAACGTGAATTACTTCGGCGCCCTGCGCATGACACGCGCGCTGGCGCCGGCGATGCTCGAGCGCGGCCAGGGAATGATCGTGAACGTGGCCACCGCATTCGCCAAAATCAATCTGCCGATTGTCGGCACATATTGCGCGAGTAAGGCTGCGTTGTTGTCGCTCGGTCAGGCAATGCGCGCCTACTTTGCGGAAAAAGGCATTCATGTGATGACCGTGATGCCGACAACCATCGACACAGACATGAGCAAAGGCGCAGACGTGCCCAAGATGACAACCGAATTCGTGGCGAATCAGATTCTCCGCCATATCCGCGAAGAATCAATCGATCCTCCGATCGGTGAAGAAGCGGAAAAAGTTTTGGAAGGACTGCGAACCGATCCAATCGCGCTGGAAAAGATGCTTAGTCAGATAAGGGCATAACATCAGTACCGGGAGCGGTAGCGGCCGGGGACTGGAGCGCAAGCGTCCTCGCTTGCAATCAATCGCTCCGTGGGCCGGGCAACCGAGACGGTTGCGCTCCAGTCGGATGCCCGGTACTGACTGTTACTCAAGCTTGAAACCTGAAACTCAAATCAATCGCCGCCGCGAAGAGTTTCCGACCCTCGCTTCGGGCATTCATTTGCTGAGCCACAGCCTCGGCCCGGCGCCTCGTGCCGCGCGCGAATCGATGCTTGCTTACTATGAAGCCTGGGAACATCACACCAGCGAAGACGCCTGGGCTACGAGTTGGTGGGAGATGTCGGCTGCGGTTGGCGATCGCATCGCGAAACTTCTCGGTGGGGCCGGCGCTTCAGTTCAGATTCAACCGAATGCTTCGATCGCCCTTTCCAGTGTCGCTTCCTGTTTTGAGTTCAGTACCAGCGACAAAAATAAAATCGTCACTACCGCCCTCGATTTTCCTTCGATGCAATACGTCTGGGACGCACAGGAGCGAATCGGCGCGACGATCGAGGTAGTCCACTCGGACGATGGGATTACGATTGCGACCGAAGAGATAGTCAGGGCCATCGATGACACGACCGCGCTGGTCGCGCTGTCGCATGTTTCGTTTCGCAGCTCGTACAAATTGGAGGTCGAACCGATCGTCGCCAAGGCGCATCGGTGCGGCGCGCATGTGCTGCTTGATGTGTATCAATCCGCGGGCGCCGTTGAATTGAAGGCGCGCGATTGGGACGTCGATTTTTTGATCGGCGGCACGATCAAGTGGTTATGCGGCGGCCCGGCCTGCGGTTATCTGTATGTGCGGCCGGATTTGCAGAAAGAACTTCAACCAAGATTGACCGGCTGGGTAGCGCACGATGCGCCGTTTGATTTCGCGGCGCCGCCGATGCGCTACACCGGTTCTGTTCGTCGCTTTGCGCAGGGCACGCCGAGCATTCCGGCACTCTATTCAGTGCTGCCTGGGTTGCAGATAATCGAAGAGGTCGGAGTGGAAACTATTCGCCGCGAATCAGAGCGGCGCACGGAATGGATGATCGACTTTGCCGCTGATCGAGGCTGGAAAGTAAACAGCCCACGCGATGTAGACCAGCGCGGCGGCTCAGTGATGATTTATGTCGAAGATGGCCCGGCGATGGTCAGACGCCTGACCGAAAGAAAAGTTTTTGTCGATTGTCGACCCGGTGTGGGCCTGCGCATGTCGCCGCATTTTTTTAATACGGATGACGAGGTGCAGGAGGCGATGGAGATTTTGGCAAGTGTGATGATGGATTGAAATAGACAGGATTTACGGGATTGAGGGAATAAGAAGACCGTCACGAATGAGCGCAGTTGTTCTTGGATGGATTATGTAAATTTTGTAAATCCTGTCTATGTTAGGCCTCATACCTCAC
>QHXH01000516.1 GCA_003222855.1 Acidobacteriota bacterium | reverse complement strand
CTAAGAGCCAGCATGCAATAGACGGTAATGCATCTGTCGGTAGTGCATCTGATAATCGTGTCTGATAGTTGCATAGTTGCATGTTCAATACCCACCACGTTCCGAATAACGTGGACATAACAAACTGAGCCACTTGGGCTAATACTAGCTGCTCAAAATACTTAAGTCGGAAAAAGTTCAGTGACACGATTAGTGGCACACTCAAAAACTGAGCATGCTGGTCACAACCCTAAGTTATTGAGAGATAAGTAGTTTCTCATGAACCGCATGCTCCAGACCTCCGACGTGGAGTCACCGATTTGAAAACAAAAAATTAGCGCCATTTTCATGGCGCTAACTTATTAAGTGGTAACAATTAATGGCGGAGCCGACGGGATTCGAACCCCAGACCTCCGACGTGGAGTCACCGATTTGAAAACAAAAAATTAGCGCCATTTTCATGGCGCTAACTTATTAAGTGGTAACAATTAATGGCGGAGCCGACGGGATTCGAACCCGCGACCTCCGACGTGACAGGCCGGCGTTCTAACCAACTGAACTACGACTCCGCATTTTCAAATCTCAAATTTGAGATTTGAGAACTCAGACTGGTGGGCGCGGAGGGACTCGAACCCCCAACCTCTTCCTTGTAAGGGAAGCCGTCTACCATTGACATACGTGCCCGCTTTCAAAAATCATTCGGAACCATCGCGTGGCGACGAAGTGTGATCGTAAGGAAAGGAGTGATAGCTGTCAAGGAGGCGTTTGTCAGAACCGCCTGCGGTAGCGGGCGGTTGATCATCGATCACTGAGACCCGAAATCCCGTAGGTTAACCGCCCGCTACCGCAGGCGGTTCCTGACCACTTTGTCCTTACGGCACGTTTACGGCTATATTTATTTCACCCAGACCGGTCTGTCATTAATCCATGCAGGGACAAAAAGGCAAAATCAAATTGATCGGCTGTTTTGTCTGCGCTCTGCTGTCGCTCGCGCCTCTTGCCGCGCACCAGGACCAGCAACCAGCGAATCAGCAACGGCCACGCAAAGTTGGTTCGACCTCATCGAACGTAAACACTCCGCAAACTAATCAGCCACAGAAATCATCTGCCGAAGAGGTCAGCGAAGGCGATGTTGTTCGTGTCGAGACTCAACTGGTTACCGTGCCGGCGGTGGTGACCGATCGAAACGGACATCCTCTGACCGCTTTGCGGGCTGAAAACTTTGTCGTCTTTGAAGATGGAAAAGCCGAGCGCGTCACGAACTTTGCGACCACCGAAGCGCCTTTTGAGATTGCCTTGCTGTTAGACACTTCGGGTTCGACGCGCGAAGAGCTGGGCCTGATTCGCGACGCCGCTAATGCATTCATCAACGCCTTGCGCCCCGGCGATCGCGTGGCGGTGATCGCTTTCAATAATGCACCGGGAAATGGCGCTCCAATGGCCGTCGTCGAAGTTCTGGCGCCGGTGACCGACGATCGTAACGCACTGCGTCGGGCCATTGAGAACCTGGGAACCAGCAACGGTACACCCTTTTATGACGCGCTGGGGCGAGTCGCCGATCAATTGTTTCGCGATCCACCGCGACCGGAAATTCGTGGCCGGCGCGCGGTCGTGGCATTGACCGATGGCGTCGATTCAACCAGTGATTCCGGTTATGAAGACGCGCGCGCGAAACTGTTGCGCTCGGGCGTCGCTTCGTATTTCATCCAGGTCAGCACTGAAGATTACGTCGAGGATCGACTCTTGAAAGATTGCCGGGATGATGGGCGACTGACGCTGTCGGCGAAACAGTTGGAGCGTTTTCGTCAACTCTTCGTACCGACGGCGCAAAAAGAAGACTATCAGGACTTCTGCCGCATGGGCCAATTTGAGCGCATGGATATCAGCCGGCAGCTTTACAACCTCGCCCGGCGCGAAATGAATGAAATGGCCCGAGCTTCCGGAGGGAAGAACTTTGCGGCCGCTAGTTTGGGACAAGCGCGCGCGGCGTTTGCGCAAGTCGCAAAAGAGATCGGCACGCAATACAGTCTCGGCTACTATCCATCCAACAAAACTCGCGATGGCCGCTTTCGTCAGATCAAGGTTGAGTTGCGCGGCGTGAAAGACGCCAGCGTCCGAGCGCGTGATGGTTACTATGCGCCGAAGCAGTGAGTTGCGGCGCGCTTGAACACTGATCACAGCGAGAGATAAACTTCGGCTATGCAGCACGAAGAAATAATTCAGTCAAATCCAGAGATACTCGGCGGTGTGCCCCTATTCACGGGAACTCGAGTCCCGGTACGAAGTCTCTTCGATCACCTCGAGGCCGGAGACTCGATAGATGATTTTCTCAAGGGCTTTCCAAGTGTTCGGCGCGAGCAAGTAATAGCCCTACTGGAAATCTCGCAAGAAGTCCCTTCATAATAAGCTCAAAAATTCTTCATTCGTGAATCCCGCTTGCTTCACAATCGATTGAAGCGTTCCACGCTTCAGGTCGCGATTGTGAAAAGGCACCGTAACTCGAAAGGCCGGCTTTGCTGGATGCTTCAGGATGTAATGACTCCCCGTTACGTGATGAACGAAGAACCCTGCGCGCCCAAGCGCTCGGACTAATCGTTTCGGTCGGATTGCTGGTAGGCTTTGTTTCACTACTTACCTGCGCACTTCTAAACCTAACTCGTGAAATTGTTTTTACCCGATCTCTTTTTTTGCGTTAGAAACTTAGAAGCGCCGGGCCACGAACCCGGCGTTTTCGTTTCTGACCTTTCTATGAGTTCAATTCCTTTCACCACAAAAAACAAAAGCCCCGCCTAGCACGAGAGCGGAAAGGGTGTCATCCCAAACGGCTCATTGGCTTATAGGCGGGGTCCTAGTCGGTCAAGACTAGTGGCCTCTTTTAGTTGTCAACGCAGCGGAGTTTAGCGAAACAGCGCCTAAAGATCAATGGTTGGCCGGGAAACCGAGTATCCAGCCAGAGCGCATTTAGTTGGGCGCTCCTGTTCTCACGGAGGAAAACATAACACTTGTCAACTTCATTAAGACAGTCTATTCCCGTCCTGTTGGTGATTGTAGGACTCTGCGCATTCAGCACATGTCGTAAGTCGCGCGAAGTTAAGAAGATTGCTACGTACGAGGATTTCTGTCTAAACGAACTAGGGCAACTACAAGACAAGTACGACGCCGGCGATTTAGCTTTGATAGCGACGCGATCCGAGAAGACTTCACGGGCCAGTTAAACAGACAATTGCTTGACCGTTTTGCAAAGGAAGCGAAATGGGATCAGAACTCAAAAGGATTTGAGGAATTAGTGCGACTACAAATGATTGGCGCCTGGCGGAGTCGGCACCCATTTGCATATCGCTAACGAACTCGGTGACAAGAAAGAGTTTTTCGAGTGGGTAGAACGGTGGAAGGAAGATACGGCGATGGATTCGATAAGCCGGAGACGTGAAA
>QHXH01000252.1 GCA_003222855.1 Acidobacteriota bacterium | reverse complement strand
AAATTTCTCTTTGCTCATGGTCGTCTTTTCGTCCTCATGTGACACACACTTCAGTCTGTGTCTGAGTTAATGCTCTAAACAAAAAGAGCACAGACTAAAGTCTGTGCCACTTATCTCGCTACGCCCTGAACTTTCGCGATCACTTCCTCGGCGACGTTCTTGGGCGCCTGATCATAGCGCTCGAAGTGCATCGTCGAAGTCGCGCGGCCCTGCGTGGCTGAACGCAAATCGGTCGTATATCCGAACATGTCCGACAAGGGCACGAACGCAGTAATAACCTGCACGCCGCCAGGCCGTAACTCAGTTTTTTCAAAATGCCCGCGCCGCCGGCTAAGGTCTCCATTGACGGAGCCCACATATTCTTCCGGTGTCACTACTTCAACCCGCATGATAGGTTCGAGCAGGACCGGCTTTGCCTTCTTTACTGCATCCTGAAACGCGAGCGAGCCGGCGATAATAAATGCGCGCTCATCCGAATCAACCTCGTGGAAGCCACCATCGACCAGGCGCACTTTTATGTCGACCATGTCATACCCGGCCAGATAACCGCGCTCCATGGCGTCATGAATGCCCTGTTCAGTCGGCTTGATGAACTCGCGCGGAATTGCTCCGCCCTTGATCTCGTTCTCGAAAACGAATCCTTCACCTGGCGCTGGCTCGATCTCCAATTCCACGTGCGCGTACTGCCCACGACCGCCGGTTTGCTTCTTGAAAATCTCTTTACCGGGCGCTGCCTGCGTAATCGTCTCCCGATAAGCAACCTGCGGCTTGCCGACGTTGGCCTCAACGCCAAACTCTCGCTTCATGCGGTCCACAATGATCTCGAGGTGCAGCTCGCCCATGCCGGCGATAATCGTTTGTCCGGTTTCATGATCAGTTGAAACATTGAACGAAGGATCTTCCTGCGCCAGACGGCCTAGTGCGATGCCCAGCTTGTCCTGATCGGCGCGCGTCTTGGGCTCGACGGCCACGCGAATAACCGGCGCGGGAAAATCAATGGCTTCGAGAATGATGGGCTTGGTCTCATCGCAGACGGTGTCGCCGGTGGTCACCTGCTTCATGCCACCGATTGCGATAATTTCCCCGGCGCTGGCAACTTCGATATCTTCGCGTTTGTTCGCGTGCATCAGCATCAAGCGACCGACGCGTTCGCGTGTGTCTTTTGCTGAATTATAGGCATAAGAACCCGACTTGATCGTACCGCTGTAGATACGAACGAATGAAAGCTGGCCCAGATGCTTATCGGCCATGATCTTAAATACCAGGCCACTGAACGGAGCGCTGGCGTCCGGCGGACGCGTCTCCTTATGACCATTCTTCGGGTTCACACCTTCGACCGGCGGAATGTCGAGCGGCGACGGCAGGTAATCAACCACGGCATCGAGCAGGGTCTGCACGCCTTTGTTCTTGAAGGCAGAACCAGTGACTACCGGAACGAGTCTTAATTCGATCGTTCCCTTACGTAGCGCGCCGCGAATTTCGTCTTCCGAAATCTTCTCGCCTTCGATGTACTTGTGCATCAAGTTATCGTCGACAGTGGCGACGGCTTCGATTAATTTCTCACGCGCGGCGGCGGCTTCTTCTTTCAGTTCTTGTGGGATCTCGGCTGTTTCATACTTCGCGCCTTTGGATTCATCGTTCCAGATCAGCCCCTTCATCGTGATGATGTCAACCACGCCTTTGAACTGATCTTCCAATCCGATTGGAATTTGCAGAGCCACCGGATTCGCGCCCAGGCGCGTAATTATGGATTCAAATGAGCGTTGGAACGATGCGCCCGCGCGATCGAGTTTGTTAATAAAACAAAGGCGCGGAACACGATATTTATCAGCCTGACGCCAGACAGTTTCTGATTGCGGCTCAACGCCCGCAACGCCGTCAAAGACAGCGACAGCGCCGTCGAGAACGCGCAAACTTCTCTCAACTTCCATCGTGAAATCTACGTGACCCGGCGTATCGATAATGTTAATGCGGTGATCGACTCCGTTTCGTTCCCAGAAACAGGTGGTCGCGGCGCTGGTAATGGTAATGCCCCGCTCTTGTTCCTGTTCCATCCAGTCCATTATCGCCGTGCCCTCGTGCACCTCGCCGATTTTGTGCGTGATGCCCGTGTAATAAAGGACACGTTCCGTGGTGGTCGTCTTACCGGCATCGATGTGCGCCATGATGCCGATGTTCCGGAACAGATTTAAGTCTTGCTTAGCCATTACCATTTATAATGCGCGAACGCCTTGTTTGCATCCGCCATGCGATGCGTATCTTCTTTCTTCTTCACGGCGTTGCCGCGATTGTTCGCGGCGTCGAGCAATTCAGCCGCGAGCCGATCAGTCATTGTTTTCTCGCCGCGTCCGCGGGCATAGAGCACAATCCAACGAATTGCGAGCGCGCCGCGGCGTTCCTGATGAACTTCAACCGGAACTTGATAGGTCGAGCCTCCTACGCGCCGCGATTTCACTTCGACAGTCGGCCGCACGTTTTCAATCGCGCGTTTGAAAACTTTCAAAGGTTCGTCGCCGGCTTTGTCGCCCACCTGCCGCAGCGCGTCATAAAAAGTCTTTTCGGCCTTGGAACGCTTCCCGCCCCACATAATTCCGTTGATGAACTTGGTCACCAGCGGGCTGTTGTAAACCGGATCGGGAAGAACGGCGCGGCGCTCGGCAACTCTTCGTCTCGGCATAGATTACTTCGCGCCTCCCTTCGGACGTTTGGCGCCATACTTTGAACGGCTCTTTTTGCGATCACCGACGCCAACGGAGTCCAGCGTCCCGCGGATTACGTGATAACGAACGCCGGGCAAGTCTTTAACGCGGCCCCCGCGAATCAAGACGATCGAGTGCTCCTGCAAATTGTGGCCAACGCCGGGAATGTAAGTCGTTACCTCAATGCCGTTAGTCAAACGCACGCGCGCGACTTTTCGAAGAGCCGAATTCGGCTTCTTCGGCGTCTGCGTATAGACGCGAGTGCACACTCCCCGCTTTTGCGGCGAGCTTTGCAGCGCCGGACTAGCCGTCTTGTACTTGACCTGTTGACGGCCCTTGCGAACTAACTGATTAATCGTCGGCATCGTGTTCTTCTTTGATTTCCCCGTCGCCCATTGCCTCAAGCGCAAAAAGGGCCTTGGCCTGCCTCTTTCCGGAACCTGTCCGGCAGTCAGCGCAGACAAACTGCCCTGCTACTAATTTTGTTAAAGGGACGTTCTGATTACGCGGTTAGGCGGGCGCGGATTTGGCTTCCCAATTAGCCCAAAATTAGCCGAAGCTTTTCTGTGGCGTCGCATGAGCGAGTGGGTTCACCTGCGCGACTTGCGTCATCGACGCGAGCTGTTACGCCACAATATTTCAACGGTTGATGCCGTAACATCGAACCGGGCAACGCCTCCGCACCGACAGAACCAGTTATAGCGTTGCACTTGGAGGACTCCGAGACCGTAGTCCGAAACGAAAAACTATAAGGGCCGGCACTTTGCATGTCAAGCGCGGAACCGCCTGAGTGACTATCGCGCCAGCCACTTGATCAAAAAAATAATTCCCGTGATTGCGCCGCCCAGAATAGCCAGCAGCAAAACAATCAGTGCCGCAATAATCAGTTTGAATTTACGATAGCGATGTTCGTCAGGCGGCGATAACGAACTCTGCGGAAAATATGGGGGTGGTGTATAAGTGGCCATTGGCGCGTCCGAATACTACTCGGCAATAGTAACTCACCACGATTTTCCAGGCGAGCGTCTGGGACTAGCCTTAGCGCCGCTATTCGAATTCACATTTAGATTCCCGTTAGCATTTGCTTGCTTCTTAAGCATGTCTTCTGCGTGTTTCTTGCCTTCCTTAATTCGTTGCGTTCCTTGCTTTGCATTCTCGATCGCGTCACTGGCGCGATAGTCATCAGGATCGATTTCCAAAGCTTTCTCGAAAGCCGCAGTAGCTTCAGGGTAGTGCGCCAACCGCGTTTCCACCATGCCTAACTGATAAAACGCTTCTTCGTCATCATCCTTTAGCTTTGTTGCCTGGCGATAAGCTCGCGCGGCCTCCTCATCGCGGTGGAGAAAGCTGTAAGCTTCGCCGAGATTGAAAAACGCATCGGCGTCTTTCGAATCGGATTGAGTGAGCTTCTTGTATAGTTCGATTGCTTTCTTGTATGACTCTTCGGCCTCAGTTTTCTTATCAAGGGCGGCGTAGGCCATGCCTAATCTAAGGTGCGCTTCAGCGAGATCCGGCTGGAGGCGAATTGCCTCTTGAAATGCCTGGACCGCCTGCTCGTCCTGATTGTGATCGGGATCGGCGAGCTCTTTGCCCTTATCGACCAGCGATTTCGCCTGGCGCTTTGATTGCTCGGCATCAGAGCCGTTCGTTGAAGTCGGACCGTTTGCATTCGCGTTCTGGCCGGAGTTTCGACGACACGCGCAAGTCATCGCGGCAAGACACAAGGCCGCGGTCACGACGAGAATGGTCTTCGTTCTCAGCGAAATCGCAATTGTCGTAGGCATGAGAGCGTCATGTATCTACGACAAAATACGATTGGGAGTCAAATCCAAAGTCGAGCGTCTTGGTGCTGGAACAGTAGAAAGGAGCAGCGAAAAAACGGAATGAGCGCTGCAACGTGGGCGTCGCAGCGCTCATCCATTTGCGTGGTTACTGTCCTCACCCCAGCAACCACTTGAGACGGAGGATCCACCAACCGTCTCTCTTGCCCCACAATATACATCGCAACCTTTATGCCGCGCAATAGAAGATTTTTTGCAAGAGAAACGCGCCAAATTCTTATGTTATTGGCGACTCGCCAATCTGTCTGGGCGCGCTCATGAAGTTATTGCACAGCAAGGCCTGTAACATTTTCTCAATGGTGAAGATCTTATGCAGCGGTCTCTATCACGTGCCTTCACTGGCGCCAATCTCAGCTTTGATTAACGCGGCAAGACTGCTGGCTTCAGCTTGTACTTTCGCTTCATCTTCGCCCTCAATCATCACGCGAGCCAGTGGTTCGGTTCCGGAATAACGCAGCAGCAGACGGCCGCGATCACCCATCGACCGCTGGATCTCGCGCGCTTCCTCTTGAACTCTGGGCAGAGCTTCGAAAGGAATTTTCTCACGTACCCTCACGTTGAGCAGGACTTGCGGAAAGCGAGTAAAACCTTCGGTCAACCGCCCGAGCGACTTTTCTTCGTTTCGTACTACTCGGACGACATTTATTGCAGTGATCATTCCATCGCCCGCGAGGCTTATTTTTGGGAAAATGATATGCCCCGACTGTTCACCACCCAGAACCGCCTGCAAGCGCAGCAGTTCGTCCAACACGTATTTGTCCCCAACGTCGGTTCTGACCAATCTGATCCCACGAGCGCGCAGCGCAATCTCCAAGCCGAGATTCGTCATGACGGTTGAAACGATCACGGGCGGATCCAATAGGCCACGCGAATTCATGTAGTTCGCAAGCACCCACATCGTCGCGTCGCCGTCAACAAATTTTCCTGTCGCATCGACAAACAGCGCGCGGTCGGCGTCGCCATCAAACGCAACACCCAAATCTGCGCCCTCCTCAACGACGCGCCGTTGCAATCCTTCGATATGTAACGATCCGCAGTTCAGATTGATATTGTGTCCGTCCGGCTGATTATTAATCGCGGTCACATTTGCGCCCAGATCGCTGAATAGTCGCGGGGCAAGTTCTGATGCCGCACCGTTCGCGCCATCGACCACCATCTTCAAACCATGGAGAGCGACGTCTCGAGCAACGTCATGACGCAGATATCCAAGATAGAGTTCTTGTAACTCATTCACGCGCGCTTCGGATGATGCAGCGTCAATGACTAAGAGATTTTCAAGCCTTCCGTCTGCGATATCGGCTTCAATCTCTCTTTCAGTAGCATCATCAAGTTTGCGTCCTGACGCAGTGAAAATCTTTATTCCGTTGTCTTCATAAGGATTGTGCGACGCGCTGATTACCACACCCGCATCAGTCGCCAGCCAGCGCGCCAGGAATGCCACGCCCGGAGTCGTGATCACGCCCGCAGATTCCACCGTGGCTCCCGCTGCTCGTGCGCCTTGTGTCAATGCTTCCTCGATTGACGCACCCGATTCGCGTGTGTCGCGGCCGATGACTATGCGAGGAGTTCTGTTATCGCGCTCAGACAGGTGCTGGGCGAGTGAAGCACCGATTACCCGCACCGTTACCGGATCGAGCGGAAATTCGCCGGCTTTCGCGCGAATTCCGTCGGTGCCGAAAAGCTTCGGTTGAGTCTTCGGCTTCAATTTATGTTAGAGGGCTTGGGCGTTGAATTAGAGACGGCGACGATTGTCACGTGAACGTTGACGGTGCTGAGTGGCTCGACGTTAGGATCCGAAATCGGCAGAGTCATGTGCGGCATATCGAAACTGTCGCGACGCCCCTCAACTGAAATCGGCAGCACCACTTTTTCAATTGTGTTTAGCCGGTCGGCGCGGCCTTGCAGTTTGACTTTGCTCGGCGTGATCACAATTTCTTTAACTTCAAAAGTTGGCGCGGGCTTCCCTTCGACATGCGGCTCGACGGCTACTTCGCGTTCGGATTGATGGGCAGACACGAAAAACCAAAGCGCCAGGGTAATCGTCAGCGCCAGGAGTTTCAGGCTCCAATCTTCTATGAAGATCTGCCTGAGCCAGCGTTCGGCCGACTCTGACATGCTCGTCAATTGTTTGACTCGTGCTGGCATATGCGTCTGAAGCTTACGTCACCCCCTCCACTTCCGTCGATTCAGTCCCGTGGGGATCGATCATTGGTTTTCTGGCCACCGGTTGATCTTCAATCTCTTTGTAAATGGCGGCGCGCAATTGTGTCGCGTCAAGCGCGCGTTTGATTCGTCCGCGACGTACGAACGACACCAGACCAGTTTCTTCCGACACCACGATCGCGACGGCATCCGAGTCTTCCGTGATGCCCAGGGCCGCGCGATGCCGCGTGCCGAGTTCTTTCGCCGACAAAGGATTCAGCGACAGCGGCAGGAAACAGGAAGCCGCTGCAATCCGATCGCCGCGCACAATGATTGCGCCATCGTGCAGCGGCGAGGCGGGATTGAAAATTGACACGATCAAGTCGTAACCAAGTTCCGCATCAAGCCTCACGCCCGCATCGACGATGCCTTTCAAACCCACGTAACGCTCGATTACGATTAGCGCGCCCGTCTTAGTCGACGCCAGAGTTGTAGCCGCCAAAACAATTTCATCATAGATGCTCTGGCCAAATTGTCCGCGGTGCCTGCGCGTAAATGGGACGCGAAATCGATTACCAAACTTAATCAACGCCTGGCGAATTTCCGTTTGGAACAGAACAATGATGGCCACTCCGATATAAAGCAGCGCACCGCGCAGCACAAATTCGAGCGTCGTCAGACCTTCATAAACTGCCAGCCAGTAGAGAAACGCAAAGACGCCGATTCCAGCAGCCATCGGCGCCGCGCGCGTTCCGCGCAGCAGCTTTAGCACGGCGTATACAACGAAGAAGACAAGCACGACGTCCGCAAGCGAACGTGGCTCGGCCAACCTCGCAATGTACTCCCTGACTGGTATCAAAAGCAGCAGCATGCACTTAGTCGAGTAGCGTCTGATGTCAACTTCTCATCAGTTGTCCTAACAAAACCAATTGCCGGAAAGGGTCTCCGCAGACGGCCGCGCCGGGCCTTTGTTAACAGACGCTCCGCTTGGATTATCGCGGAAAAATGGACCTGAGGCAACGGTGATTGTTGGCTATTTTTTGCGCAATCGCCCTCGGCGCAGAAAGCCCACAAGTTCGCCCGATCCATTCACCACGCCAACCGCCCCCACGCCGTTGTGCTCAAGCAGTTCGTTAACGCTTTCGATGGTCGCATTCTCGGGAACGAACAGACGCGCGTCGACCGTTCGCATTACCTGCAGGGCGTGCAAGCCTCGCCATTTCTCGCGCGGGATTTTTTTCAAATCTTCCAGCGAAAGAATTCCGAGCAGCCGCCGATCGTGGGCGACGGGGAAAGTGACGTAACGATGAAGCGGGAGAATCTCATCGACAAAACGAGTGATCGGAAGATCGGGTTCGATTGCGATTGGCGGCGCCATGGCCTGCGCCACTGTGGCTGATTCACGAGTGCTGCGCACAACGCTGGTCGCCGCACCTAACAGAAAGACGCCCACCAGCACTGACCACAGCCCCATGAAGTACGCGCGAAACGTGGGCGCAAGCGCCATGTAAATCCCGAAAGCGATCAGTACGAGCGACATCAATTGACCGCAGAACCCCGCGATCCTGGTCGCGTCGCGAATGTTGCCGCTGCGTTTCCAGATGATCGCGCGCAGCACGCGCCCACCGTCGAGCGGATAACCCGGGAACAAGTTGAACACCGCCAGCAAAAGATTTCCCGCGCCGATGAAAAAGAAAAACGCGGTGCCGAAATCGAAGTGCAGCGTCGAGGTCAGAATCATTCCGCCGAATGCGATCAGCGAAAACAGAAAACTTGCCGCCGGGCCGGCGATGGCAATCCGGAATTCCGCTTTCGGGTTCTCAGGTTGAGTTTTCAAACGCGCCAGGCCGCCGAAGGGATGGAGCACAATCTCCTCGATCTCAATTCCTTCCGTGCGTCCCATGAGCGCGTGAGACAACTCATGTCCGAAGACTGAAAGAAACAAACCCAAAGTCGTTACGACTCCCAAGGTCCATGCCACCGCGTCCCCAGTAGCGGGAAGAGTAAACTTGAAGAGTTGCAGCGGATACTTGCGGACGTTGGCAGCGATTAGCGCGACGCTCATCGCGAAGACAATGAACCAGCGATAGTCTATGCGTACGGGAATGCCATAGACGCGCGCGATAAGAATTTGTCGCTTGAAAATTCCCGGAAGGTTCATGAAGCGCTAAGAGCAAAGTGCTAAGGGCCAAGAGCAACGGGTTAGACGCGTGTGGCTCGGCAATGTTCCAGTTGAGATCCTGCCAGGGCGTTTGTGGGCTCTTTGCTCTTCGCCCCTTGCCGCCTCACGCATTACTCACCTGGTGTTGCCATTCGACTTCGAAGAGCGGCACGGGTTGTTCGCGGTTCTTCACGGTGATCGGCTCCCGAGGAGCCAATTGATAACGCGAACGCGCGGCTTGCGCAGTGACTTCGCTGACGAGGATTTCTCCGGCCTTCGCGTTCGATTCCAAACGCGACGAAGTGTTAACGGCGTCGCCGATCGCGGTGTATTCCGAGCGACGCTCTGAGCCTATGTAGCCGACTATGACTTCGCCAGTATGCAATCCGATTCCGATCCCGATTTCGGGGAAGCCTTCGGCGCGCAACTCGTCATTAATGCTCAACATGCGACGTTGCATCGCGACCGCGGCAGAGATGGCATTTGTGGCGTCCTTCGGCGTCACCGTCGGTGCTCCAAACAGGGCCATCAAGCCATCGCCGAGATACTTATCGAGCGTCCCGCCGTGCGCAAAGATGATGTCGGTCATCGCGGAGAAGTAACGATTAAGCAACTGCACGATTTTTTCCGGTGGCGCATGCTCTGAGATGCGAGTGAAGCCGCGAATGTCCGCGAACAGCACCGTGATCGTTTGCGTGACGCCGCCGAGCTTGAACGAGTTGGGATTCTCGAGCATCTGCTTCACAACGTATTCCGGAAGAAAGCGGCTGTAATTCGCGCGCGCAACTTCTTCCTTGGCCAACCGTTCGTGCGCGCGCACGTTCTCGACTGCAATCGCGGTCTGTGCCGCGACGGCGCTGATCAATTCGAGATCGTCCGGTTTGAAAGCTGAAAATGGATCTAGTCGATCCGCATACAACGCACCATGCACCCCTGACTCGGTAAACAGCGGCGCGCAGATTGTCGAGCGCACGCCTTGCGACACAATCGAATCAACGCCGGCGAATTGTTCATCGGCGGCAGCATCCTGCGACAATAGCGCCACCCGATCCTTCATCACCTTGCGTGTGATTGTGCGACCTATAGTCATCTTGCGCGCGTGCGCTTCTAACTTTTCATCGCGCGCGCGCGTCGCAATCGGGAACAACTTGGCGTTGTCGGCGTTTTGTTCAGTGACGATGCCGTCAGAAAGCAACGCCACGACGCGATCGGCGGGCGTCGATCGGAAAATGATGTCGGTCGCCATTTTGAAGATGCGGTCGAGATCGAAGCCGGCGCCGAGCGCTTTGCTCATCTCGTAGATCTCGCTGAGGATGTTCGCTTTGCGTTGCAGCGATTCAAGTACTCTGTCACCCCGCGGCGCTGACGCACCACCGCTAATCCCCGGATCGGATTGGCGCAGGACTGTCGTCAGCACATCCTTCGCCGACATCAGCAACTGCGTATGACCGAGCGGCTTGTCATCGTAACTTAAATCAGCCGTGCGCTCTTCCTTTGGTTGTTCGAAACGCAACGTGCTCGCGCCAATCGTAACGCGATCGCCATCTTTAAGCGGATGGTCGAATTTTTGTTCGCCATTAACGAACACTTTGTTCGCGCTGCGTTTGATTTGGCCATTAACGATCACCCCGTCGACGACCGTGAACGAGCCGTCTTCATTCGCTTTGATGTGAGCGTGATGCCTTGAGGCACGTGGGTCATCAAGGACGATTTGATTGTCCGGCGCGCGCCCAATCATGCAGTTTACGCGCGCGTTAAGTTGATGTTGCGCCTGGCGTCCGCTGGCGTCGGTAACTTTCAGTACAGCCATAAGAGTTCAAGCAAGTTCGTCGCGGATGATTCTACAAGGTAATCGCTGTTTCAGCCTAGTAAGAGCGCGTCGAGATCGGCATCTAAATTCTCTTGCGTTGATTTAGAGACAGCGATATGAAT
>QHXH01000515.1 GCA_003222855.1 Acidobacteriota bacterium | reverse complement strand
AATAATGTCGGAAGATCCTCACATTTCGCGCCTTCAGCGCTCTGGTGAATTCGGCCTCACCAACCCGGCCCGATGGGCCGGGCTTTTTACATTCAGCACCTTTGGCGCTGTTCACAACGCGTGCAATCACCATGAGATTGAGTCAGATATGTTGCTCCCATTACTTCGCCGGCGCTGCCGCACCTGCCTGAAACTCCCGTCGAATAAACTTGATCAAGTCATTCATCTGCTCGGCGGTTAATTTTTTCTCGAACGCGGGCATGCCGTCGCCGCCTTTCGTGATCTGTTTCAGGTAATCCGAATCCGGATGACGGAGCGCGTGTCCCTCACGGAAGCTCGGTACCTTCAACTTCGTCCCGTCTTCCAGCTTCACTGGTCCGCCTGTGCCGTTTTGGCCATGGCAACTCTTGCATTCTTTGTCGTAAATCGTGCGCACAGCGGCGAATTGATCGGGCGTCGATTGGCTGGCTGAGCTATTGCTGGTCGCCGCCGGGGATGATGATGGCTGATTGGTTTTGCAGGCGGTGACAATCGCCAGCAGCAGAGCTGCCGCGACCACCATCCATTGACGTTTGGCCATTGAGACTCTCCGTTAACGTGTTCGTAATCGCGCCGAGTATATCATGGCCGTTCAACGCTTCGGCGGTTGCCAACGGGCGAATACAAAGGCAGAATAGGTGCGCGCCACTCAAGCATTTCTTGCGCACGAATTAGACGAGCGAAAGTTCTTTTCGGATCGAAAAAGTTTATGAGCAGCGAGCACGAACAAAATAACAGCCCTGCTCGCGGTTCACTGCGGCTCGCCCCTAACGTCGAAGAACTCGAAGAGCACAAGCGAAAACTTCCCCGCCAATTCGTCAACTTCACTTTCTACCGCGCCCGTCCCGATTGGCGGCTCTTGAACGAAAACGAAAAACGCGATTGCAAAAGCGCGTTTATTGCGGCCGTCGATGATTTTCGCGCGCAGCTTCTGATTCACAGTTATTCGACCGTCGGTTTGCGCACCAGTGCCGATTTTTTGATCTGGCGAATTGGAACTGATCTGGATCCGATGCAGGAAATGACTGCGCGTTTGAATCAGACCGAGATGGCCAAGTACGTTGAGCCCACGCACTCGCTTTTGTCGATGACCAAACGATCGATGTACATCGAAAGAGATTGTTCAGATCATACGGAAGATCGCACGCATATCGTGCCCGGACAGTCCGAATACCTTTTCGTTTGTCCCTTGCAGCGCACACGCGAATGGTACTCGCGCCCACAGGAGCAGCGACACGAAATGATGGAAGAGAATCTTCGCATTGGATCGAAGTACCGATCGGTAAAGCTGCACACAACTTATTCGTTCGGGCTGGATGATCAGGAATTCGTGGTCGCGTTCGAAACCGATAAGCCCGCCGATTTTCTCGATTTTTTCCAGGAGCTGCGCGAGACGAAAGCGAGCTGCTTCACCCTGCGCGATACGCCGATGTTCACTTGCCGTAAGCGAAACCTCGCTGAATGCCTGGACGCCCTTGGCTGATCCAACGAATTCCCCCATCACGCCTGCGTACATCCGCCGGCATGTCTGGCCGGCTGCTCTCATCGCCTTAATCCTGATTGCGACCACTATTGAGCTTCATCGTCAGGGCCGTCTTTGGGCCTGCTCGTGTCCGAACTTTCTTTGGACCGGCAACGCCTGGAGTTCGCAGACATCTCAACTGTTTCTCGATCCATACAGCTTCACGCACGTGCTTCATGGATTGATGTTCGCGGGCTTGTTCGCGATATTGATCCGCAATTTGGCGGCAACCTGGCGTTTTGTGATGGCCATAGCGATTGAATCTGCCTGGGAGATAATTGAGAATTCCAACACGGTCATTCAGCGCTATCGCGAGGCGACCGCCGCGCTCGGCTATCAGGGTGACACAGTCCTGAATTCGCTTGGCGACATTCTTTGTTGCGCAATCGGGTTCTCGCTGGCCATCAAGTTGGGATGGCGCTGGTCGCTGGTTTTGTTTTTCGCGGTAGAAGCGATACTGCTGGTTTGGATTAGAGATAGTCTAATGATTGAAATTTTTATGCTTATCCATCCCCTGGATTCTATTAAGGCATGGCAGCTCGCTCGATAAATCTAATGATCGGCCGTTATTGCGTGTTCCTCGTAATAGCCGCTCTCTACGCCTTAGTCTGGATTGGAACGGTTTCGATTGGAGCGCAAGCGTCTCGCTTGCAAACAGAACCGACAGCAACCCGGACGGTTGCGTTCCAGTCTGCTTCGAAAGAATACCTCTGGTACGAAGCTGAAAACATGCGCGGCATCACTGAGACGGCGCGGCATGAACCTCAATTGAATCCTTCTTATCTGGAAATTCCCGCGGCCAAAGCTCCCGGCTGGTCCATCAGCGGTCCCGGCGTGTCGGCTGAGTGGTCGCAAGGCGGAGAGAGTGAATGGAATTCCGTGGCCGCGAGTGCTGATGCGACTCGCGGCACGATCTGGCAAGACCTCGAGATTCCGCGAGGTGGCGAATACAAGTTGTGGGTGCGTTACGCGGACTTTGCGAACGAGACCGAAAGCTTTGTCGTGCACGTTTCGCAAAGCGGCCGCGAAGTGTCTGCCCACGAATTTGGAACTAAAGACA
>QHXH01000514.1 GCA_003222855.1 Acidobacteriota bacterium | reverse complement strand
CCAGAATACTGGAGTCCACGATCCGGCTTTCACCATCAGCCACGCCGCGGCCGGCCCTCCCAGAATTGATCCGACACCTTTTGCCGTGTACTGAATTCCGTAATTGGTCGTCGCGTGTTTGCTGCCAAAGATGTCGGCGATGGCGGCGGGAAACAGGGAATAAATATCGCCCCAGGCAAAGAACATCAAACCCGAAATCGCGATGAACCAGAATGGATGCCCAACCACGAGCGTCAGAATCGTAATCGTGATCGCTTCCATTACAAACACGATGGCCATGGTGTCATAGCGTCCTATTCGATCCGATACCCAACCAAAGAACGGCCGCGCTGAGCCATTCAATACCTGATTTAGAGACGACGTCAGAGTCAGAACTGTGTAGCCTCCGAAGAGAGCATACTTGTCATAACCGTAGGTCACGCCGATCGGTTTCAGTTGCGCCGTCAGCATTAATCCGCTCGCCGTGACCAGCGTCATCATTAAATAGAGCAATTGAAACGATCCGCTTCGCACCATCTCGGCCGGCGTGTAGTCACGCATTGACTGCTGCACCTTCGTTTGAACTCTCGCTTTGATTGCTTCCCAACCCGCCGGCAACCAACCGGCAGCGGGCATGCGCAGGAACTGGGCAGCCACGAGCACCACCAGTCCTTGCAAGGCGCCAAAGACGATGAATGCTGTGCGATAGCCGTTGTGCTCGATCAGGTAAGCGACCGGACGGATGGTTAAGGCCGTGCCGAATCCATAAGAGCCTGCCACGACCCCGACGCAGAGACCTCGTCGATCCGGAAACCACTTCATCGCCACGCCCACGCAGCCGCCGTAGACAGCGCCCGCGCCCATGCCGCCAATTGCGTAGACGAGATAAAGCGCGGGCAGGGAATTGACGCGGCCGGCTCCGATCCAACCGATAGCCACCAATACACTCGCAAGCGTAACTATCAGACGCGGCCCGAAACGATCGATCAGATAGGCGTTAATGGGGAAGAGCACGGTTTGCGCGATGACGAAAAAAGTCAGTGTCCACTGCACGGCATCGAGTTGCACATGCAGAGTTTTTGTGATGTCGGTGGTGAAAAAAGTCCAGGCGTATTGAAGATTCGCAATCGCCAGCATCGCCAGGATGCATGGCAAGAGGATTGGCCAACGTCTGGTTGAGTTAGTTTGCGCCAACGGATGCATTATCCAGTGTTACGTCGAAGCGGCTTCGCGCCTGATGTGCGAGGCCGTTAGCTCCGTAGGAGCCGGATGTCCATAGCTCAACCAGAAATCCACATTAGCGAAGCTCCTTTAGAAGCGGAATTTGGCAGCTAACGTGCCGATAATGTTGCTCCTAAAGGAGCAAACAATTTGATAAAAAGTAGCTTTGCTATAAATATTTCGCTTCTAACGGAGCGAAGAACGACCACAAACATTCGATGATACCGAGGACCGGCGAGCATCCGTACTTTTCTGAGCCAATCAGTGATGCCGCGACGCTTCCAGTAACTTCACGCACGCATAAACTGATTTCGTGTTTGGTAGCTCGAGCCCGAGTTTCTCGCCGAGTTCGATCACGGCGCCCACGATTGCTTCCAGTTCAGTAGGCTTACCAGCTTCGATGTCCTGAAGCATGGAAGTCTTGTGATGACCGACCTTCTCTGCGCCCTCGAGCCTTTGTTCGATCGTAACACCGATCTCGACTCCGAGTTTCTTTGCGACCGATTCAGCTTCACTCATGACAGCCGTGGCCAGCGCGCGCGTTTCGGCGCATTTAACTATTTCGATCAGGGTCGCGCGAGTTAACGCGCTGATCGGGTTGTAGGCGACGTTGCCCATCAGCTTGACCCATATATCGTGGCGAATGTTCGTGCGAATGGGACATCGCAAACCAGCTTTGATGAATGAGCCGGCGAGGCGGCGACATCTTTCGCTCTTCGATCCATCGGGTTCGCCAATCGCGAAGCGAGTGCCTTCCAGGTGCCAAACGATCCCTGGTTCGACAATCGCGGTCGACGGATAGACGACACAGCCAATCACGCGCGATGCGTCAATGTTTTCACTAATCACGCCGCCGGGATCGACACTTTCCAGTCGCATGCCTTCCCACTCGCCGCCGTGGGCGTAGAAGTACCACCACGGAAAACCATTCTGGGCAGTGAGGACTGAGGTGCTCGCACCAATCATCGGACGCAGGCTGGCCGCCATTGCCGGGACACTATGCGCCTTGAGCGTCAAGACGAGGACATCAACCTCACCGACAGTTGCCGGATCGTCCGTTGCGGTTATGGGGACTTGAAACTCACCGATCTCACCGCGGACGCG
>QHXH01000513.1 GCA_003222855.1 Acidobacteriota bacterium | reverse complement strand
CAATCCTTATCGTCGACGAACAAAGTCACGCGCGTCCTGATCCACGACGGCTGGGCATCCTCGGGCAGCACCGGTTGAAGGTGCGCGCGCACGGTAATCGCTCCCACCTTGCGACGATCTTTGCGGCCAGGCACGACGTACTCGAAAAAACCTGCGCCTGCTCCCCAGATGTAGCCCGGCCCGCCACCGAGTTTTTCGAATCGTCCACGTACGACGGCGTTCGGAGTAAATCGATAAAGAATCGATTTGTCGTTCGGCTTGTCGTCCTGAAAAATGATCTTTGGCAGTACGCCTTCGTCGTTTTCTGATCGTTCAAAAGCAGACTGATGCGGAATCAGATGCTTTCCCGGATCAGTCAGCTCGGGTGGCGGCGAGGCATTAACCAGCGAAGCAAAAAGATGCGAAGCGCCGCGTATTTCAGCCAGCAACTGTGCATCCCGTGTTGATGAATAAGTAACGCCGAAACCACGCTGCGCGTCGGGCGTTATGATCCAAAACATCGCGCCGCCCGCGCCGTCACGCGCCGCGTTTTCGAAGTAAGCGCGGTACCAATCAATTTGGCTCGCGCCGTTATAGCCGTCCATCCCCATTCCAAATTCGCCAAACACCAAAGGCTTTTTGATCGAGTAAGCAGCAGCCACGCGATTCTCGATGAACTCATTTATGTCTTTGGGCGAATCGACAAAAACGTCTGTGTCGGTGCGCGGGTAATGGTGAACGTCGCAATAGTCGATATTCGCGACCGCATGGTCTGCCAGCCATTCGCGCCGCTCTGCCGCCGAACGATAGCCCCAATCTCCGGGCGCAATCATGTGATCCGCATCGAGCGATCTTAGATAACTGCTCATCTCGGTGATCCATGAACGGCGTTCGTTCCAGCGCCCCGTCAGGCATTGCGCTTCATTGATCAATTCATATCCGAAAATGGTCGGATCGTCTTTGTAAAAGACCCCAGTCACTGTGTTGCGGCGCGTGGCAATCTTTTCGACGTGGGCGCGATAAAGTTTCCGCGCCGTCTCGTTGGTATAAAACTGCATCGCTTTCTCGACATTGATGCCGAACGGATATTTGTCATCGTCGGCGCCGTTCACACCGGACCAGCGCAGGTATTGCGTCACGCCGCCCGTGTCTCGCCACCAGTTCGCCAGACAAAGCTGCACGCGCAAGTTATTGCGCGCGGCTTCGGCCAGGACTTGATCGAGAAAAGCAAACTCGGCTTCGTTCCATTCGTCAGGTTTGTTTCGGAAAGAATGGGTGCGCGGCCAATCGTTGAATTCGGCGATCGGCTTGACGTCGTTTGGACCACCTTCACCTGAGGCCCACACACGCACGACTTTGATTCCAATCTGGGCAGCTTGTTTGAGTGTTTCCGGCATGTGAGCTCGATCGTCATCGCGATACATGACGGCGACGTTCGCGCCCACGAACCGAAACGGCCTACCGTCCACAACGAATCGCCCCGCGCGCGCCTGAACGAATCCGGGACGTCCGCGGTCTCGCCAAGTCGAGATCACCAACAAAACTGCCGCGCCCGCAATCAAAGCGAGCGCGGCGAAAAGCAAACGCTTCCTATCCATAGCAAGAGAGACGTAGGTTCGTTTGGAGTTCCGCCTTTAGGCGTCTTCTTTGTTCTCAAGGGAACTGCCGCCTGAAGGCGAGACTCCGAACGCCGCGGCGCTATCGCGGATTCGTTAGTCGCACAAATCCCATGATCGCGCAAATCGCCCCCAGCACGACAAAGACATTCAGGAACGCGCCAAACTGAAGCACTGAATCAAAGTCGTTTTGCTGCGCACCCATGAAAGTGACCAGGCCGAGCAGCACAAACTGAATGTGATAAATCAGCAGGCACACCGCCGCAAAGCTGAACCAGCGCGTCGAAGCGCCAAAGGCGCGCGCCCGCGCGAAACCGAGCACAGCGGCGATTAGCCAACCAATCCCGCCAATAATCAACAACCCGATGAAGACCAGGGCAAAGTACGCCGGTTGTTTGGCACTCATTCCAGTCTGCAGCAAAAAGAATGTAGCGAGCGGGTGCATCTCAGTGATTACTCCTCAAGAAGTTTTTGCGACGAGACGTTTCCGAACCGCGAGCGGACCGGGATCCCGCGCGGGCAATCCCAGTTGGTGATGTTGCGGGCGGATTAAGGGATTCAACCATTTCATGACGGTTCTTTCACGCCGGATCAAATTCAGCCCGATAGTGCCAGGCGTCTGTTTTTATTCCGCTCGCTAAGCTCGCGGTTTCGGTCACTTAAATCCGGAAACAAAAACGCCATTTGCGCAAGGGTGTCAGCGCAGGCGCAAACGACGTCGCTCGATCA
>QHXH01000456.1:3732-6772 GCA_003222855.1 Acidobacteriota bacterium | reverse complement strand
AGAATCATTCGCAAGCCCTGACCAAGCACCAGGCGCAGGATGTCGCGCGCCTGGGCGCCCAAGGCCACGCGCAACCCGATCTCCTGAGTGCGTTGAGCAACCATGTAGTTCAACACGCCGAAAATACCGACCGAGGCCAACAGCAACGCCACCCCTGCGAACAGTCCCGTGAGCATCATGTTGAAACGACGGCGCGCGACCGACTCGGCGACTAGTTTCGTCATCGGCTCAATGGCGGCCACGTACTGGTCCTTGTCCACCTGCTTGATGATTTGGCGAATGCTGGTGGCGAGGCTGCCGGGATTGTCAGCCGAAGAACGCACCACCAGGCTCATGAAAGCCTGCGGAGCTTGCGTATATGGCACGTAGTATTCCGGGCCTGATTCAGTATCCAGACTCTGATGCCGCACATCTCCGACTATGCCGACGATCTCGCGCGGAGGCGGAACGCTGTTGTCTCCGCGCTCACCCTCAATAATGATGCGTTGACCGAGCACATCCGTCCCCGCGAAGTAGCGGCGTGCAAAGGTTTCGTTAACGATAAGGACAGGCGGCGCCTGCTGAGTGTCGTGCTCGTCAAAGGGGCGGCCGCGGGAAAGCGGTATGTTGAGCGCGCGGAAGTAATCGGGGCTTATCGCGCGATGGCTGGAGGTGGGTTTATCTTCGGGCCGGACGGCTGGGCGACCTGCGATGAGGAAGGTGCCCGAGTTGCTATCACCGCCCAGGGGCAGCGGGTAGATGACCGCCGCTGCTTCGACGCCGGGGATGGCCGCGGCCCGCCTGACGATCTCTGCGAAGCCTGCTTGCTGTTGTTCTGGTTGCGGGTACTTGACTCTGGAAAGCGAAAGGTCAGTGCTCAAAACGTGCTCTGGCTCAAAGCCCGGACGGACTTCACTCAGAAGCAGAAAGCTCTTGCCCAATAACCCTGCGCCAACCAACAGCACGAGCGAAAGTGCAACCTCCACCACAACCAAAAGCGCGCGAACTCGACTAGGTACGACGTCCCACGTGCTGCGTCCGCCTTCTTTGAGTGAGTCCTGGAGATCCGCGCGGCTCGCCTGTACCGCAGGCGCGAGACCAAAGATCACGCCGGTCAAGACAGAGACGACGGCCGTGAAAGCCAGCACTGTGGTATCCAATCCGACGTCCTTCAAACGAGGGATGTTCAGTGAACTTTCCGCTAACAAAAAATGGAGGCCCCACCACGCGACCAGCAGGCCCAGCACTCCGCCGAAGAGTGAAAGCAACAAGCTCTCGGTCAAAAGTTGTCGCACAACACGTCGCCGGCCGGCGCCGAGTGCCACGCGGATCGCCATCTCTTTATGACGCGTGGCGGCGCGCGCCAGCAGCAAGTTAGCAACGTTGGCGCAGGCAATCAGCAGCACGAAGCCAACCGCGCCCAGCAGAACTAACAGCGGTGTTCTCGATCCCCAGGTTACCGCTTCGTGCAAAGAAATGAAGCGGGCGCCCAGGCGAAAACCTTCATCAGGATATTGCTGTTCAAGCTGTGTGCCGATCGCCCGCATCTCGCTCACGGCGGTTACTGCTGTCACGCCCGGTTTGAGACGTGCTACGACGCGCAGCGAGTAGCTGTTTCGTCGCTGCGTCCGATCACCGAGCGTCGAGGCCAGCGGCATTAAGAACTCGGTCTTCGTCGCCTGCGCCGGGAAGCGGAAACCCTCCGGCAGCACGCCCAGGACACTCGCGCTCGAGCTCCCGAGTCTGATTTGTCTGCCAATGATGTTTGGATCAGAGTTGAAGCGTCCTCGCCACAGTTCATAGCCCAGCACAATGACCCGAGGCGCATTGGGTTGATCGTCTGTGCGGGTGAAAGGATGACCTAAGACCGGCGCGACTTTCAATAATTGGAAGAGATCGGCCGAGACTGCCGCACCCGAGATTAGCTCGGCCTCGGCGTCGCCTTCGCGTAGCAGCGCGCCCGCTGAGTTATAAGCCGCGATGTATTCAAGCGTCTTCGTTTGTGCTTGCCAGTCCACGAGGTCCGGGTACGAGACGTTCGTGCGCGCTTGCATGTCGACTCGAGTGCCCCAGGGCACGATGAGTCGCTCAGCCTCAACATAGGGTAGAGGGCGCAGGAGGACCCCATTGACGACGCTGAAAATGGCAGTGTTCGCGCCGATGCCGAGTGCAAGAGTAATGACAGCAATCGCTGTGAAGCCCGGTCGCTTCAACAAA
The DNA here is from genome assembly GCA_003222855.1 of Acidobacteriota bacterium. Taxonomy (GTDB): domain Bacteria; phylum Acidobacteriota; class Blastocatellia; order Pyrinomonadales; family Pyrinomonadaceae; genus UBA11740. The sequence goes on along the minus strand of QHXH01000456.1, from coordinate 4,576 downwards.
CTTCTTACGCCATAGCGAATGTCTCGAAGAAGTGTTTCCATAAATTCACTACCTGTTCCAACTCGTCATGTTCCCAACTTGTCGTGGTCCGTTTAGCCAGGGCATTTGTGCCCCGACCGGTGGGGCGGACAAGTCCACCTTCTAAACATTGTTTTGGCTCACTCGTATCGCAGCGCCACCAACGGATCGACTTTTGTCGCGCGCCGCGCCGGGATAAAGCAGGCAAACAGGGCCACCACGATCAGCGCGCCGGTCACCAAAGCAAACGTCAACAAATCGGTCGGAGCTACTTTGAACAGAAGATTAGCCAGCAGTCGCGTCAACGCGTAGGCGCCGGCCAAGCCGATTGCCACACCGATGAGTGCCATCGTCATTCCGTTTTTGATCACCAGTTTCAGCACGTCGACTGCCTGAGCTCCGAGGGCCATGCGCACGCCGATCTCCTGGGTCCTCTGGGTCACGGCATAAGACATCACGCCGTAGATCCCGACTGAGGCCAGCAACAAAGCGATCAGCCCAAAGACTGCCAGGATGTAGGTCATCAGGCGCTTGGCCGAGATTCTTTCGTTAATCATTTCGCCGATCGTTTTGATATTGGAGACCGGCAGGTTTGGATCAAGCACCTGAACTTCGCTGCGGACCGCGGCGGCCAGGGGCTTCGGATCCTGCGAGCCACGAATGACGAGACTCATCGTGAAGCGGACATTCTGCAAGAAAGGCAAATAAGCAGTTGGATCCGGCGCCTCATCGAAATCGTCGTTCTTGACGTCGGCTACGACACCGATGATTTGAGTCGTTGCCTTATCGTCACCACCGAAGTTAAGTCGCTGCCCAATTAGATCCT
>QHXH01000456.1:2802-3666 GCA_003222855.1 Acidobacteriota bacterium | reverse complement strand
CGCAGCGCGGTCCCGATGGCCTCAAAGTAAGCCGGCGTAGTTACGCGCGTTGCGGCATCAGGCTCCTGGCCCTGGGGAAATGGTGGCCGGCCGACAATTTGAAAAGTACTGCTATTGTCGTTTGAGCTGAACGGGACGATATTGATGCCTCCAACCTTAGTCACGCCGGGCAAAGCCTCTACCCTGGCCAGCAGTTGCTCGTACAAGGCAATCTTCTTGTTGTCGTCTTGGTAACTCTCTCGAGGGACTGAAATCTGAAGGGCCAGTACGTTGTCCGATTTGATGCCGAGATCGGCGCGCATCATTTCCACGAAACTGCGAACCATCAACCCCGCCCCGATTAGCAGCACCAGCGACAGGGCCACTTCAGAAACAATCAACGCACTCTTGAGTCGATTGTGGCTGCCTCCGCTCGAGTCGCTTCTACCGCCGGCTTTGAGTGCGTCGTTTAGATTCGTGCGGATCGAGTGCCACACCGGAGCGAGACCTGCAATGATGCCCGCCAGCATGGAGAGACCAAACGTGAAGGCCAGAACAGTGAGGTTGATGCCAAGCCTGTTCCATCCAGGGATGAACTTCGAGAAACCTTCAGGGATACCACGTGCCAGGGCGGCGACAGACCAAATTGAAACCAGCAGTCCCAGCGTCCCGCCCAGTAGACCGATCAAAACGCTTTCAGTAAGCGCCTGCCTAATCAGACGCGATCGGCTCGAGCCCAAAGCCAGCCTCACAGCAATCTCGCGTTGGCGCGAGGCGGCCCGGACCAACAACAGATTGGCGACGTTGGCACAGGCGATTAGCAGCACAAAAACAACTGCGCCCATTAGGATCGGCACACCGGTACGCGCGCCTCTGACGGCATCG
>QHXH01000456.1:0-2659 GCA_003222855.1 Acidobacteriota bacterium | reverse complement strand
AGCGGCGTCCACATCTCGCCGGAGTTGTAGGGATAATTGAAGTCGGCCGGCATGACACCCACGACCGTAAATTGTTTTTGGTTGAGGCTGATCGATTTGCCGACAATGCCCGCATCACCGCCAAAGTGTTGCTGCCAGAAACTATGCTTGAGCACCACCACTTGCTCGCGCCCGGGCTGGCTGTCCTCAGGGAGAAAGGTCCTACCCCGAGCAGCTTTAACACCCAAAGCATCAAAGAACCCAGCGGTTACTCCGTAGCCGGGGAACCGTTCCGGACGTGACCCATCTGAGACATCGAAAGCCTTTTGCTGGATGGCTATCAGTTGTTCGCAAACCTGATTCTGATCGCGCCACTCGGTAAAGTTTCCCGGTGCGACCGAACCACGCTGGACTCCCACCGCCTTATTCTGCTCCCACACGACCACCAGTCGTTCCTGATTTGGAAATGAGAACGGATGAAGGATGAGTGCATCGACGGTGCTGAAGATGGTGGTGTTGGCGCCGATGCCAATGGCCAGTGTCAGCACGGTAATCGCGGTAAAGCCCGGGCGCTTTCTGAGATTCCGGGCCGCGTAACGGATATCACTGAGAAGAGACTCCATCATGCCTCCTTATCGTGCATCATCAGGATCGCCGGACCTTCGTCGATACTATTTCACTTCGACGACCATCAGGGCGGCGTCATCGTCGAATTGATCGCCGCAAAACTCGCTCACCTTATTCATGATCGTTGACTGCAATCTCGCCGCATCGCGCCGATGTTCTCGCGCAACCAATTCGCGCAGGCGCTTTTCGCCGAACTCTTCACCGGAGGCGTTGCGAACTTCCTGAGCCCAATTGGATCTCGCGCTGTTCGTAGATTGAACCGGTAAATGCGCCCAGAACTCGCCCGCCTGTTTCAAGTCGCGCGACATGGCCAGTGCTTTGCACGAGCAGCGGCGGATTGTGTCCCGCGTTCGTAAAACGCAAAACGCGACAGCGAGTATCCAGCAGGCCATAGAAGCAACTAATGAACTTGTTGATAGGGATGTTGCCGCACATCAGTTGATTCAGTTGGGCGCACAGATCGTTCGGCATCAGATCTGCGGACGCTGCTGATTTCAGCGCCGCCTGCATGTTCGACATCATGAGCGCCGCCGGCAGACCCTTACCCGCCACATCGGCAACGCAAAGCGCAGCGCGATGGTTGCCCAGCGGAAACGCGGCCAGATAATCGCCGCCAATTGTCCGGGCCGCGCGCCACGCGCAGGACACCTGGAAACCTGCGAAGCGAATGGCCCGTCCCGGCATCAAGCGCTGCTGAATCTCGCGGGCTTCCTGTAATTCAAATCGCAATTCGCGATTGAGGGCCCGGCGTTGCGACGCCCTCTGCTGCAAACGTCTTCGGGTTCGGCCGTGCTCGATTTGCGTCCGCAGAACGTGCAGCAGGCGCGAGTTCTCCCATGGCTTCTGCACGAAATCACGAACGCCGCGGCGCATCGCTTCGACCGCTAGATCGACAGTGCCCCACGCTGTCATGACGACGATCGGCAGCGAGTTATCTTCGGCTTGAATGCGTGAGATGAGATCGAGGCCTTCTTTCCCGGACGTAGTATCACGCGCATAGTTGAGATCCATCAGCAAGACATCGAAGTCGCGCTTTTTGATTGCGTCGAGGATAGCCCCGGGAGAATTGGCGCCTTCGGTCTGATAGCCCTCGCCCTTGAGCAATAATCGCAGCGCGGCAAGGACGTCCGGCTGATCGTCCGCGATGAGCGTTCGGGGAATGTGCGTTGCTAAAGTACTCACCAATCTTTCTGCTTTCTATCTTGACCAAGCCTTATGTGTTAGCGGGCGAACCGTCGCGAGTTGGGCGACGATCAACCGCAATCTCTAAAAACCTCTTCGCGCTGGTATTAAGCGCGTTCGGCGGCGATCACAATCTCAATCTTGGTTACCAACCACCCAGCCATCTTCCAGCCGCACAATCCGGTGGCCATAAGCAGCATTTGTTTCGGAGTGCGTTACCTGGACGATAGTCGTGCCGCCTTCGTTGAGGCGCTTAAACATTTCCATGATCTCTTTGCCCTGGCTCGAATGCAGATTGCCCGTGGGCTCGTCGGCCAGGATCAGTTTCGGATTCGCGATCATAGCGCGAGCAACGCCAACGAGCTGTTGTTGGCCTCCGGAAAGCTGTGGCGGATACAAATCCTTTTTGCCGACAATTTGAAAACGATCGAGTGTGTCGCAGACTATTGACTGCCGCTCTTTCCGGCTGACATCGCGATAAGAAAGCGGCAACTCCAGATTCTCGAAGACAGTCTGATCGTCAAGCAGGTGATAACTCTGAAACACAAAGCCGATGCTGCGGTTGCGCAGATCGGCACGTTTCTTTGGATTCAGCGTATGTACGGCCACGTCGTCAAAATAGTATTCGCCGCCCCACGACTGATCGTGCATGCCGAGAATGTGCAGCAGCGTCGATTTGCCGGCGCCTGACGGTCCCATGATGGATATGAAGTCGCCGGGTTGAATGTCGAGGTCGATGCGCCGCAAGACGTATGTCTTGGTCAGGCCGTGCGCGAAATATTTTTCGACTTTGCGAAGGCTGATCATCACGCTGCTCCGTACCTCAATTATGGAATGTCTCCAAATCCGCTCTCTTTCAGTTCGCGCTTGG